>NZ_JBITJV010000010.1:94917-181729 GCF_044460385.1 Streptomyces sp. NPDC050121
GGTTTGCCGGTGTCGGCGTTCCAGAGCCGGATCGTCCTGTCGTCGCTTGCGGTGGCAAGCGTGCGGCCGTCGGGGCTGAAGGCCACGGACCACACCTTGCCGGAGTGCCCATTGAGGATGCGGCGGAGCTTGCCGGTGCCCACATCCCACAGCCGTACGGTTTTGTCCGCGCTGGCACTGGCGAGGATGCGGCCGTCGGGGCTGAACGCCACCCGGTACACATCGCCGGTGTGTCCCGACAGGCGCCGATGCGCCGACAGAAGCGCGGCCATGGTCCGCAGGTCTTCCACGGCCGCGGCAGTGTGATCGCTGCGATACGCCTGGATCGCCAGCAGCGACGCGAGATCGGTGTTCGTGCCGCTGACCTCGTTGGACTGTGCGGCCAGTTGCCGGGACAACGCCACATGCCGCGCCTCGTTCACCGACCGCCACTGCGAGATCGCAACGCCCGCGGCTACCAGCGCCAGCACCAGCAACCCCCCGAGCACCGCGTTCAGTCGCCTGCTCCGTCGGATCACCGCCCGTTGCCGCTGTCGGCTGGCCGTGAGGAACTCCGCGATGTCGGACGGCAGATGGCGTCGCCGTGACCACTCCAGCCCCTCCGCGAGTGCCGTCCCGCTGAGCAGGTCCCCGGGATCCTTCTCCGTGGACCATCGGGCCTGCCGCTCACGGATGTGTTCGAGCCACTCCTGGAAGCGGTGGTCCTGGTCGACCCACTCGCGCAGTGCGCCCCAGTCGCGGATGAGAGCCTCGTGGATCAGCTCGGCCACCGGTTCCCCGGGAGGAGCGCCGGGGTGTTGCGGTGCCCGAAGCGTCTGGGTGGTGATGATGCGATGACGTGCGAGCATGGCGATGACGTCGTCGACGGCCGCGTTCTCTCTGTCGGACGTGTCGCTCGGGTCGGCCGCCAGGTCGCGCAGTTCGTCGAGGGGGACCTGCGTGCGGACGGCCGTGATGTGGTGGCTGGGGTCGGCGGGGTGCACCAGGGAGGTCAGCGTCCGCCGGGCGATGGCCCGTTGCTCCGCGGACAGTTCGCTCAGGGCGCTGTCGCACCACGTCGTCACGCTTCCGCTGACCGCCCCGATGCGCCGGTACGCCTCGTGGGTCAGGTATCCGTCCTGCCGCCGTTGCCACAGCTGGCTGAGCGTCATCTCCAGCAGGGGCAGCACGGTGACAGGCGCCTCACGGGTGATGGCCGCCTCGGGCGTGATGTCCAGGACGTCGCCGATGATCCGCTCGGGCAGTCCCGGCTGGAAGCGGAGTCCCACGTCCAGGGCGGGCAGGACGATGATGTCGTGCAGGTCCTGCTGGCTCAGGGTGCCCGGCACGTTCAGGAGTCCCGGCATCGCGGCTTGCAGCAACCGAGGTGCCAGGGACGCCAGTTGAGGATAGAAGTCGTCCCGCATGATCAGGATCACGGTGATCTTGGTGTAGGCGTCGGCGGCCGAGGTGACCTCGTCGATGACGGCCAGGAACTCTCGCAGCCGGCCGTTGCCGGTCTGGACGAGGAGCTCCTCGAACTGGTCGATGACCAGCAGGACGCGCTGGTAGGAGGCCTCGGCCGCCAGCCTGCGGTTGACCGCCGCCACGATCCCGTCCTCGCTCGCCCCCGGCAGCCCCGCCCGCTCGATCTCGGCCAGCATGTCCTGCCTCGGCCGGGTGAGAACGGGCAGCCACCGATCACTCCCCGCCACCTCCCCCTCCGCCAGCGCCCGCAGCACCCCCGCCTGGATCAGCGATGACTTGCCCGACCCCGACGGCCCCAGCAGCAGGTTCAGCCGGCGTTGCCGGGCGAGGTTCGTCACAACCTGCCGTACCGCCTCCGCCCGGCCCTGGAACCAGCGGGCGTGCTCCGCGGTGAACGGCTCAAGGCCCCGGTACGGGCACACGTCCTGCTCGGTCAGTTCCGGCAGGATCTCGCGGAGGACCTGGGTCGGTGTGACATACGCGATGCCCTGCCCCCGCTCGAACTCGTCCGGCGCGGTGATCTCCGTGAGCATGCCGATGATCAGTCCGGTCACCTCGTCCAGGACGGGCCCGCCGCTGAAGCCGGTGGTGAGGTCGTTCGCGGCGGTCAGTTGCAGGTGCGGGCCCCTGCCATCCGTGCCCGGCAGCAGGTCGCCGGTCACGGCGTAGCCGAAGTGTCCTTCCGGCGGGGCCTGCGCAGGGAACCCGTACGAGTGCACCCCATGGCCCCGGCGTCCCTCCGCCGAGCCCAGCGGCACCGGCCGCGCCCCGGCCGGCATACCGTCCCTCAGCCGGATGAACGCCACATCCCCGGCTTCGGCGGCACGCCACAGGTCGCCCGGGACGTCACCCTCGACGCGTCCCGCGGCCTTCAGATGGGGAAACGACAGCAGGGCCGCGGCCCCTGGTCCGCCACCGGCGGCCTCGACGACGTGCGCGCAGGTGACCACGATCCCCTGGGCCACCAGGAACCCCGCCCCGGCCACCGACCCGTCCGGCCCGAGGATCCGGGCGACGGCGGTCAGCAGATCGGATGCGACGCCGCCCCCCGGCGGACCGCCCGGCGTCCGGTTCTCCGCGTCGGTCACGAGGAACCGTCGCTCTTCCAGGACATGGTCACCTTCAGATGGCAACCGGCCTGGCTCTTGGTGATCACGGCCCCCGCCTCCACCGCGAGGTCGATGCCGAACTCGACGGTGATCTCGTCGGCGCGAGCCTTGCGCAACTGGTCGAGGGTGGCTCGGGCGGCCTGAGTGATCGGCTCCAGCGCCCCTTGCAGGGTCGCCGGCATCTCGCGCACCGCGTCGCCGACCCGGCCGGCCTTCACCGGCCCGTCCCACGCGGCGGCCGGCTGCTCGACCAGAACGGAGCCGCCGCCGTCCAGCGGAATCCGGGTCAGAGGAGTCACCATGCCACCAGCCTCCTCGGCACTGGCACATGCGGCATGCCGGGTGGGCTGTACGGGGGAGGCGGCGTCCCAGCGAGGGCGCATGTCACACCGGCCGGGCGCATCCCACCGGGTTCGGGGCGCCGCCGAGTTGGACGTACAGGGCCGTGGACGGTGGGCAGTTCGCGCGGGACGGTACCGCCTTGATCACCTTGTACTGGGGGGTTCGCGTGCCCGAGCCGTCGCATGCCGTCTCACGGACCTGGCCGTGGCCCGTGCCGTAGACGCAGTCGCCGACGATCGTGCGGGGGCCGCCGCCGGCGCCCGGGTCGCCGGGGTGGGGCGGCTGGAGGGTGCGCATGCAGGCGTAGCCCTGCCAGATGGAGCCGGTGCCGGTCTCGGTGGGCTGTTCGCCGATGTGGAGGACGAAGTCGGTGGTCGGCGGGCAGGGCGGGCCCTCGACGGCCGTCCCGTCGTGTCGGGCGACGACCCGCGCCGCCGCCCGTTCCCCGCCGCACGGCACCTCGGTGAAGCTGGTCGTCCCGAAGGAGCTGCACTCGCCGACGGCGAGGAAGAGCGGGCCGGAGCCGGAGACGGGGGCCAGGGAGGAGGGAGGCGTTCGCGCTGTCGTAGGCGCGCTGCCGTCGGAGCCGTCGTCCGAGGACAGGAGTTGACATGCCGTCAGCAGGAGGGTGGCGGTCAGCGTCCCGCAGGCCACCCTCACGGACCGGCTCCCGCGCATCGGCCTCCCCCCACCTGCCCCGACGCTCCGGTGCCCCGACGAACAGGGCCTGACCAGCGTGACCCGTCACGCCCGGCGCACGCCAGCCGCGTGGAGTGCTTTGCGCGTGGGTGCGGGGCGCGCGCTCGGCGCTCGGCGTACGGCCGATACGTCAGGCCCGGTACGTCAGGCCCGATACGTCAGGCCCGGTACGTCAGGCCCGATACGTCAGGCCCGGTATGTCAGGCCGTGGCCGATCGGGTACAGCACCTGCGTCGGATCGTCCGCCCGTCGCACGGGCACCGGCAGTTTCCCGCGCGGTGCGACCGTCCCGGCGATCACCCGGGCGGCGGCCCGCAGTTCGACGTCGGTCCAGGAGTAGGCCGCCAAGTGGGCTTTCACCAAAGGCAGTCGGGCCGCGTCGTACGGGTTGCGGATCGACACCGCCACCAGCGGACGACCGGCCGGCGCCAGGTGCTTCGCCAGTTGTTCCACCAGCGTGCGCTGCCCGCCGTCCGCCGTCACGTTGTACGTCGTCACCACCACGGCGTCGGCCGTGCCCGCCGCCGTGACCGCCTGGGCGATCGTCTCGGGCGGCGGGGCCGTGCCCGTGGCCAGGGCCGTCGCAGTGAAGCCCAGTTCGGTGAGGGCGGCGGCCAGAACGCCGGTGGGCGGGCCCGTGGTGCCGGTGGGGGAGGCCGGGTCGGCGCCGACGACCAGGACGCGGGGGTGGGTCCGGGGGGACAGGGGCAGCACCTGCCCCTCGTTGGCCAGCAGTGTCGTCGTCCGCTCCGCGATCCCGTCGGCCGCCGCGAGGTGCGCCCGCGTGCCGACCGTCCGCGCGACCTCGGCCGGGTCGACGTACGGCTCGTCGAAGAGCCCCAGCCGGGCCTTCAGCCGCAGGATCCGCAGGACCGACTCGTCGAGCCGCTGCTCGGTGAGTTCCCCGTCCTGGACGGCCTTCAGGACGGCGTTGAAGGCCACGTCCAGCTTGGGCGGGTTGAGGAGCTGGTCGACGCCCGCCTTGAGGGCGAGCACGGGCACCCGGTCGTCGCCGTACTTCGTGCGCACCCCCGCCATGTCGAGCGCGTCGGTGACCACGACCCCGTCGTAGCCGAGCTTCTCGCGCAGGAGGCCGGTGACGACGGGACGGGACAGGGTGGCGGGGTCGCCGGAGGCATCCAGGGAGGGGACCAGGATGTGGGCGGTCATGAGGGAGTCGACCCCGGCCGCGATCGCCGCCCGGAAGGGCGCCGCGTCCAGCGTCTCCCACACCTCACGCGTATGGGTGATGACGGGGAAGCCGGTGTGACTGTCGACGGCCGTGTCCCCGTGCCCGGGGAAGTGCTTGGCGGTCGCCGCCACCCCCGCCGACCGGTAGCCCTCGATCTCCGCCGCGACCAGCGCGGCCACCGCGTCCGGGTCGGCGCCGAAGGAACGCACGCCGATGACCGGGTTGGCCGGGTTGACGTTGACGTCGGCGACGGGGGAGTAGTCCTGCCGGATGCCCATCGCCCGCAGCTCGCGGCCCGAGAGCCGCCCGAGCGTGCGGGCGTCGGCGCGCGAGCCGCCGGCCCCGATCGCCATCGCGCCCGGGAAGAGGGTGGCGGGCCTGCCCACCCGGCAGACGGCACCGTGCTCCTGGTCGGTGGAGATCAGCACCGGCAGACCGCGCGGCTGCCCGAGCGAGGCCCGCTGGATGCCGTTGGAGAGCTCCGCGAGCTGCCGCGGGTCACGGATGTTGTGCGCCCAGGTGAAGTAGATGATCCCGCCGAGCCGGTAGCGGGCCAGCAGCTCGGCGGCCGTGCGTACGCCCAGTTCGGTGCGGTTGGCGTCGACGTCGGCCCGGTCGGGGGCGGTCGCCGAGTGGCCGTACACCCGCGAGACGAAGACCTGACCGACCTTCTCCTCCAGCGTCATCCCGGCGAGGAGGGCGCTCGGGTCACGGTCGCTCGCGGACGCCGCCGCGCCGACGGTGAAGGCGGCGGTGAAGGCGGCGGTGACACCCGCGGTGGCGGCGAGGACGGTGCGTCGGGAGGGCATGTGCGCTCCTTACCGGAGGCCGAAGGCCGCGGAGGCCGGGGGCCGGGTGGGGGTCCGGGTGGGGGGTCCGGGAGGGGGTCCGGTGGCGCACGCTACCTGGAGCGGCGCCGCCATCGGCGCATTGGAGGGGGGCGCGCCGATGACGGCTCGACTGCCGGTTCGCGGTGCGGCGGAGAGGGTGGGTCAGCGATCGCAGCCAGTGGCGAGGGCCGACACCGCACCGAGAGGACTCGTCCGACAGCTTGCGAGTTGGACGAGCGGGCCTCGGACGGGGTTCCCGCTCACGCCCGGATTTCCGGAAGTCGGTACGGGCGGGACGTGAGCGGACTTCTGGGACGCGGCCGGCAGAGGCATGCGGGTCACTCGCCCCTCAGTGGGCCGACACCCGCGGCCACTGCTCGCGCAGCACCCGCACCGTCTCCGCGATCGCCGGCCGCCGCGCCGCGCCCGTGCGCCACAGCGCGTACAGCCGCCGTACGGGAATCGGGTCGAGCGGCACCTCCACCACCCCGGGCGGCAGCGGGCCGCGCCCGAGCCGGGGGACGAGGGCGACGCCGAGGCCGGCGGCGACCAGGGCGACGAGGGTGGGGTTCTCCTCGGCGGTGTGGACGACGTCCGGCTCGTGCCCGGCCGCGCGCAGGGTGCGCATCAGCCAGTCGTTGCAGACCCGGCCGGGCGGCTGGCAGATCCAGCGCTCACCGCCCAGCTCCTCCCGCCGTACCGCCGTACGCCCCGCGAAGGGGTGGCCCTCGGGGACCAGCAGGTCGCACAGGTCGTCCCCGATCACCGCCTGTTCGACACCCGCCGGGGCCGGCAGTGGGGCGATGTCCCAGTCGTGGGCGACGGCGAGGTCCACCGCGCCCTTCGCGACCAGGTCCACCGACAGGTGCGGGTCGACCTCGCTGAGCCGGGCGTCCAGGGCGGGGTGCGCGCGGGCCAGTTCGGCGAGGACGGACGGCAGCAGGCCGCGGGCCGCCGAGGGGAACGCCACCAGGGTCAGCCGCCCGGCCGGCACCCCGCGCCGCTCCTCCAACTCGGTCTCCGCACGCTCGACGATCGCCAGCAACTCCTTTGCCGTGGCGGCGAGTTGGAGCGCCTCGTCGGTGAGCCGGATGCCGCGCCCCTCCCGCTCAAGGAGCACCGTCTGGGTCTCCCGTTCCAGCTTGGCGATCTGCTGGGAGACCGCCGACGGGGTGTAGCCGAGGGCGGCGGCCGCGGCGCCGACCGTGCCGTGGACGGAGACGGCGTGCAGGGCGCGGAGGCGTTGGAGATCAAGCACCGCAGGTCCAATCGGTAGTGTTGCTTCATCCAACCGTGCAGTAATCATCGCTGGTGCTTCACGGTCCGCACCAGTGATCCTCGACGTATGCGACCCGCCCACGTCCTTCTCGCCGTTCTCGTCGCCGCCGTCTGGGGCGTGAACTTCACCGTCGTCGAGATCGGCCTCGACCACTTCCCGCCGCTGCTCTTCTCGGCGCTGCGCTTCCTCACGGCGGCGCTGCCCGCGGTGTTCTTCGTGGGCCGCCCGAAGGTGGCCTGGAAGTGGATCGTGGCGGTGGGCCTGGTGCTGGGCGTGGCCAAGTTCGGGCTGCTGTTCGTCGGCATGGACGCGGGCATGCCGGCCGGGCTGTCCTCCCTGGTCCTGCAGATACAGTCCGTCTTCACCGCCGTCATCGCCTTCGCCGTACTCGGCGAACGCCCCACCCGGTTCCGGGTGCTGGGCATGGCCGTGGCCCTCGCCGGCATCGCGGTGGCGGCCGTCGACGAGGGCGCCTCGGGCCCGCTCGGCGCGTTCGCGCTCGTCATCGCGGCGGCGGCCTGCTGGGGGGTGTCCAACGTCCTGACCCGCAAGGCGTCCCCGCCGGACGCCCTGAACTTCATGGTCTGGGTGAGCACGGTCCCGGTCCTGCCGCTGCTCACCCTCTCCCTCCTCACGGAGGGCCCGTCCAGGGACCTGGCCGCACTGCGCGGGCTCGACTGGCAGGGCGTCGCAACGGTCGTCTACGTCGCCTGGGTCACCACGGTCTTCGGCTTCGGCGCCTGGGGCCGGCTGCTGCACCGCCACCCGGCGTCCACGGTGGCCCCCTTCTCCCTCCTCGTCCCCGTCTTCGGCATGACGTCCGCCGCGCTGTTCCTCGACGAGCCGGTGAGCGGCCTGCGCTGGTGCGCGGCCGCGCTACTGGTGGGCGGGGTCGCACTGACGTCACTGGCGCCGGCGAAGAGGGCCGTCCCCCCGGCGGTTCGCTTGCCTGTTCCTCCGTCCGTTCCCCCGTCCGTTCCCCCGTCCGTTCCCCCGGCCGATCCCCCGGCCGATCCCCCGTCTGTTCACCCACAGGACGCCGCACCGACCGTCGTCCATCCCGTGGACGTACCGGCAGCGGGGCGTACCGGCGCGGGATCATGAGGGGCATGGCCCTCGTCGACATCCCCGGTTCAAAGTCCATCACCGCCCGCGCCCTGTTCCTGGCCGCGGCCGCCGACGGCGTCACCACCCTCCAGCGCCCCCTCCGGTCCGACGACACCGAGGGGTTCGCCGAGGGTCTGACGCGGCTCGGCTACCGCGTCGGACGGACCCCGGACGCCTGGCAGGTCGACGGCCGCCCGCAGGGGCCGGCGCTCGCCGAGGCCGACGTCTACTGCCGGGACGGCGCGACCACGGCCCGCTTCCTGCCGACCCTCGCCGCCGCCGGCCACGGCACCTACCGCTTCGACGCCTCCCCGCAGATGCGCCGCCGCCCCCTCCTCCCGCTCACCCGCGCCCTGCGTGACCTGGGCGTGGACCTGCGGCACGAGGCGGCGGAGGGCCACCACCCGCTGACCGTGCGGGCGGCCGGAGTCGAGGGCGGCGAGGTGGTGCTGGACGCCGGCCAGTCCTCCCAGTACCTGACCGCCCTCCTCCTGCTCGGCCCGCTCACCCGCACCGGCCTGCGCATCACGGTCACCGACCTGGTCTCGGTCCCGTACGTCGAGATCACGATCGCGATGATGCGGGCGTTCGGGGCGGAGGTGGGCCGCGAGGGGAACACGTACGTCGTCCCGCCGGGCGGCTACCGGGCCACGACCTACGCCATCGAGCCCGACGCGTCGACTGCGAGCTACTTCTTCGCGGCGGCCGCGGTGACCGGCGGCGAGGTGACCGTGCCGGGCCTCGGCGCGGGCGCGCTCCAGGGCGACCTGGGCTTCGTGGACGTCCTGCGGCGGATGGGCGCCCGGGTGGACGTCGGCGCCGACCGTACGACCGTGGCCGGGACCGGCGAACTCAACGGCGTCACCGTCAACATGCGGGACATCTCCGACACCATGCCCACCCTCGCCGCGATCGCCCCCTTCGCCTCCGGACCCGTACGCATCGAGGACGTGGCGAACACGCGCGTCAAGGAGTGCGACCGGCTGGATGCCTGCGCGGAGAACCTGCGGCGGCTGGGCGTGGAGGTGGCCACGGGCGACGACTGGATCGAGATCCGCCCCGCCGCGGGCGGCTCTCCCGCGGGCGGCCCTCCTACGGGCGGCTCTCCCACGGGCAGCCCTCCTACGGGCGGCTCTCCCGCGGGCGGCTCTCCCACGGGCGCCGACATCAAGACCTACGGCGACCACCGCATCGTCATGTCCTTCGCGGTGACCGGTCTGCGCGTCCCAGGAATCTCGTTCGACGACCCGGGCTGTGTCCGTAAGACTTTCCCCGGTTTCCACGAGGCGTTCGCGGAGCTGAGGAAGGACTTGATCGGGTGACGTTCATACTGCGGGGGCCGGTTCTCGAGGGCACGCTGGTCCGCCTGGAGCCGCTGGAGCGGCGGCACACGGCCGAACTGGCGGCGGCGGCCGAGGAGAATCGGGGGACGTACACGTTCACGTGGGTGCCCCGGGCCGACGAGGTCGGCGACTACGTCGACGCCCAGCTCGCCCGCGCGGCCACGGGCCGGCTCGCGCCCTACGCCCAGGTGTCCCTCGCCTCGGGACGGGCGGTCGGCGCCACCTCGTACTGGGAACCGCGCAGCTGGCGGGACGAGGACCGACTCGACGCCGTCGAGGTCGGCTTCACCTGGCTCGCCGCCTCCGCCCAGGGCACCGGCGTGAACGCGGAGGCGAAACTCCTCCTCTTCCGGCACGCCTTCGAGGAGTGGGGCGTCGCCCGCGTCGACCTCAAGACCGACGCCCGCAACGCCCGCTCCCGCGCCGCCATAGAGAGCGTCGGCGCCCGCTTCGAGGGCGTCCTGCGCAACTGGTCCCGCTCCCGGGCCCCGGGCGAGGACGGCCGCCTCCGTGATTCCGCGATCTTCTCGATCACGGCGGACGAATGGCCCGAGCGCCGGGCACGGCTGGAGGAACGGGTGGCGTCGAAAGCACGGCAGGCACGGCAAGCACCGAAAGCAGCGGGATCATGACCACACGTTCCTTCCTCATCCTCCACGGCTGGCAGAACCACCGCCCCGAGGACCACTGGCAGCACTGGCTCGCCGACCGCCTCACCGCACTCGGCCACGATGTCGTCTACCCGCAGCTGCCCGACCCGGACGACCCCGGCCTGCCGGAGTGGCTGGGCGAACTGGAGCGGCATCTGAGGGAGTTGCCGGACGCCGACGACCGTGTGGTGGTCGCCCACAGTCTCTCCGTCCCCCTCTGGCTGCACGCCGTCGCGCGGGAGACACCGGGGGTCGGCGACGTGGACCGCGTCCTGCTGGTGGCTCCGCCGTCCGGCCCGGTGCTCGCCGGCTACCCCGAGGTCGCGGAGTTCGTGCCCCCGCCGCTCGACGCCCTCGAACTCCCCACCCCCACCCGGCTCGTCGCCGGCGACGACGACCCGTACTGCCCGGAAGGCGTCCAGACGGTCTACGGCGACCCGCTGGGCCTCACCGCCGAACTCCTCCCCGGCGCAGCCCACCTCGACCTGGACGCGGGCTACGGTTCCTGGCCCTCGGTGCTGGAGTGGTGCGCCGACGGGGAGGCGAAGTTCAGGGCGCGGTAGCGCGTGATGCCGCTCACCCGGAGTCGTCGCTCACCCGGAGTCGTCGCTCACGCGGAGTCGTCGCTCACCCGGAGTCGTCGCTCACGCGGAGTCGTTGAGCAGCCGTCCGAGGTGCTTGCGCCCGTCGTCCAGCAGCTCCGGCAACGGCTGGGCGGCCTCGTACCACCGCTTCTCGTACTCCCAGCACAGCCACCCGTCCCAGCCGTGCCGCGTCAGCACCTCCACGCACTCGGCGAGCGGCAGCACCCCGGCGCCGAGCGCCAGCGGGGTGGTGTCCTCGGCCGAGGCGATGTCCTTGACCTGCACGTACCCGAGATACGGCGAGAGCGCGGCGTAGGTCTCCAGCGGCTGCTCGCCGCCCAGCCAGGTGTGCATGACGTCCCACAGCGCACCGACCTGCCGATGCCCGACCAGCCCGAGCACGCGCATCGCGTCCGCTCCGGTGCGGTGCGAGTCGTGGGTCTCCAGCAGGATGCGTACGCCACGGTCGGCGGCGTGTTCGGCGGCCGTACCCAGCCGGCGCGCCGCCACGGCGTCGGCGTCGGCGGCCGACTGTCCGTCGGCCCCGCCCGGGAAGACGCGGACGTACGGCGCCCCCAGGTCCACGGCGAGGTCGATCAGCGTCCTGACCTCCTCGACGACCGCAGCGTCGTCCCCGGGAGCCGCGACCCGCGCGTACCCGGCGATCCCGAGCACCGCCACCCCGGCGGCCCGGAACGCGGCGGCCACGGCCGCCCGCTCGTCCGGGCTGATGCCGGGATGGACCGGTTCCTCCGGATGGGCGCGCAGTTCGACGCCGTGGTAGCCGTGCGCGGACGCGAGCGCCAGTACCTCCGGTACGGACAGTCCTGGAACTCCGAGGGTGGAGAAGGCGAGCTTCATGCCTCGGACCCTACTCGCCGTAGATCCAGTCGCCAGTCCTGGCCCACCAGGTCCTTGCCGAAGGAGTGATGGGGGCGTTCGGCGGTGAGCGTGAACCCGTGGCGGCGGTAGATGTGCCGGGCGGTGGACAGGATGTCGTTGGTCCACAGGACGACGTCGTCGTAGCCGGCCTCGCGGGCGAACGCGACGACCGCGCCGACCAGCCGGTCCCCGATCCTGTGGCCGCGCGCGTCCGGCTCGACCAGCAGCAGCCGCAGTCGGGCGGTGCCGGGCGCCTCGTCCCGTACGCACATCACGCAGCCGACCGCCCGCCCGGCCAGCTCGGCGATCCACACCCGCTCCCGGCGCGGATCGTGGTCCTGGGCGAAGTCGGCGACGATCCGGGCGACGAGCCCCTCGTAGTCGGCGTCGAAGCCGTACTCGGCCGTGTAGAGCGCGGCGTTGCGCTGCACGATCCACCCGAGGTCGCCGGGCTCCGGCTCGCGCAGCAGGACCTCCTGGGACTCCGGTGGCTGTTCGCCTCGCTGTTCACCGAGGAGGTGGCGGATGGTACGCATGGCCGCGGAGAGCCGCGCCCGGTCGGCGGGCGCGACGCTCTCCAACAGCGTGCCGCTGCTGTCCTGGGCCCGCTCGTCGAGCAGAGCGGCGGCCTCCCGGCCGCGCTCGGTGAGGACGACACGGCGCCGCCGCGAGTCCTCCTCGGACGGCACCCGTTCCACCAGTCCGTCCTGCTCGAACCGGTTCAGGATCCGGCTCAGATAGCCCGAGTCCAGCGAGAGCGCGGCCCGCAGATCGGCCGCGTCCGTGCGGGGCGCGTGCGCGAGTTCGTACAGGACGCGGGACTCGGTGAGGCTGTAGGGGGCGTAGAGGTGGCGTCCGTAGTCGAGGGCGCCGATGACGTTCGTGTAGAAGCGGTTGAAGGCACGGAACTCCTGGACTGTCTGGACTGTCTGCCCTGTCATGACCGACCCGATCCCCTCGCCGTGGAGACATCTCTGACTCAGTCAGAGAAACCGTCCCGCCGAGCGTAGCCCCCAAACCCGACCACCCTCCAGTACCCGACCTCCAGTACCCGGTCTCCGGCACTCCGTCCTTCAGCACCCCGGTCTCCGGCACCCCGACTTCCGGGCACCCCCACCTTCGGTACTGCCGATGTCCCGTCGGTCCTCACCCCCGCGGCGCCCCCGTGGACCCCCGCACCATCAACTCCCCCCGCACGGTGGCGATCCCGCCGGGCGGTGGCTCCTCGCGGCCCATGGCGATGCGGCCCGCGCGGGCGCCCGCCTCGGCCAGCGGCAGCCGCACCGTCGTGAGGGAGGGCACCGCGTCGATGCTGAAGGGAAGGTCGTCGAAGCCCGCCACCGACACGTCGTCCGGGATCCGCATCCCCGACTCCCGCAGCGCCGCGCACGCGCCCAGCGCGACGGAGTCGTTCGCGGCGACGACCGCCGTCAGGGACGGGTCCCGGCGCAGCAGTTCCAGCGTCGCCTCGTAGCCCGCCCGCCGGTCGTAGCGGCCGTGCACGGTCCAGCGCGGGTCCTCCTCGATGCCGGCCGCGGCCAGCGCCGCCCGGTGGCCCTCCAGCCGGTGCCGGGTCGTCGTCCGCTCCTCCGGGCCCGCGATGTAGCCGAGCCGCCGATGGCCGAGCCCGATGAGGTGCTCGGTCAGCTCCCGTCCGCCGCCGCGGTTGTCGAAGGTCAGTGCGATCGCCGAGGTCTGGGGCGCCGGCGGCCGGCCGCACAGCACGATCCGTGTCCCCGCCTCGCCCAGCCTGCGCAGCTTCGCCGCCACGGCCGCCGCGTGCGGCTCGTTCTCCATGGCCCCGCCGGTCAGCACCACGGCCGCGGCCCGCTGCCGCTGCAACAGCGTCAGATAGGTCAGCTCACGCTCGGGTGAGCCCCCGGTGTTGCAGACCACCGCCAGCCGCTCGCCGCCCGCCCGGCCGCCCGGCCCCCCGATTTCCTGCTGGATCGCGCTCGCCATGATCCCGAAGAAGGGGTCGGCGATGTCGTTCACCAGGATGCCGATGAGGTCGGACGTCGCCGCCGCCAGCGCGCTCGCGGGCCCGTTCAGCACGTAGTCCAGCTCGTCGACCGCCCGCAGCACCCGCTCCCGGGTGGAAGCGGCGACGGGGTAGTTCCCGTTCAGCACGCGCGACACCGTCGCGGGCGAGACCTGCGCGCGGGCCGCCACGTCCGCCAGGGTCACCGTCATCTTCGTCGTCCTCCGGTCACGCATCTCGTCATACGTCATACGTTGTCGTACGTCGTCGTACGCCCTGGTAGACAGCCGCCATGACGGTGCGGTTCCGGGCGTGTCGAGCAGACCTTACGGCCCCGCACCCCTGTCGTTCGCCCCCTCGAACAAATCGGGACGGACGCGGTCTTGTCCGGACCGCTGGTCAGAGGCTAGCTTCTCCTTGGATAGAAAGCGCTTGCTGTAACGCTGATCAGGAAAAGGCGTACGCGGCGCGCACAACGCGTACGAATAGCGCAGGCATGCTGCGCACGACGCCTACGAAGGGATCGACGTGACACGCAAGACGGTGCGAATCGCCATGAACGGCGTGACAGGGCGCATGGGCTACCGCCAGCACCTCGTCCGCTCCATCCTGGCCCTGCGCGAACAGGGCGGCCTCGACCTCGGGGACGGCACCGTGCTGTGGCCGGAACCGATCCTCGTCGGCCGCCGCGAGTACGCGCTGAAGGCGCTGGCCGAGCAGCACGGTCTGGATCCGCAGAACGTCTCCACCGACGTGGACGCGGTCCTCGCCGACCCGACCGTCGACATCTACTTCGACGCCCAGGTGACGTCCGCCCGCGAGGAGGCCATCAAGAAGGCGATCGCGGCGGGCAAGCACATCTACACCGAGAAGCCGACGGCCGCGGGCCTCGACGGCGCCCTGGAGCTCGCCCGCCTCGCGAACGCCAAGGGCATCAAGCACGGCGTCGTCCAGGACAAGCTGTTCCTGCCGGGCCTGCTCAAGCTGAAGCGCCTCATCGACGGCGGCTTCTTCGGCCGGATCCTGTCCATCCGCGGGGAGTTCGGCTACTGGGTCTTCGAGGGCGACTGGCAGACCGCCCAGCGCCCGTCCTGGAACTACCGCG
Source organism: Streptomyces sp. NPDC050121 (assembly GCF_044460385.1). Classification (NCBI taxonomy): domain Bacteria; kingdom Bacillati; phylum Actinomycetota; class Actinomycetes; order Kitasatosporales; family Streptomycetaceae; genus Streptomyces; species Streptomyces sp. NPDC050121. Next base: position 109,488 of record NZ_JBITJV010000010.1, read on the forward strand.
CCGAGGACGGCGGCGGCATCGTCGTCGACATGTTCCCGCACTGGGAGTACGTGCTCCACGAGCTGTTCGGCCGCGTGAAGTCCGTCCAGGCCCTCACCGCCACCCACATCCCGCAGCGCTGGGACGAGCAGGACAAGCCCTACGACGCCACCGCCGACGACGCCGCCTACGGCATCTTCGAGCTCGACGGCGGCGCGATCGCCCAGATCAACTCCTCCTGGGCGGTCCGCGTCAACCGCGACGAGCTGGTGGAGTTCCAGGTGGACGGCACGGAGGGCTCGGCGGTCGCCGGACTCCGCAACTGCCGTGTCCAGCACAGGTCCGCCACCCCCAAGCCGGTCTGGAACCCCGACATCCCCGCCACCGAGGCCTTCCGCGACCAGTGGCAGGAGGTCCCGGACAACCAGGACTTCGACAACGGCTTCAAGGCCCAGTGGGAGCTGTTCCTCAAGCACGTCTACGCCGACGCCCCCTACCACTGGGACCTGCTGGCCGGCGCCCGTGGCGTCCAGCTCGCCGAGCTGGGCCTGAGGTCCTCGGCGGAGGGCCGCCGCCTCGACGTCCCGGAGGTCACGCTGTGACGATCCGACTCCCGGACCCCACCGGCGCCCTGCGGTCGTACGAGCCCCGCACGGAACCCCTCGCCGTCACCACCGGCGCCCCCTTCACCTCCCGCACGGTCTTCTCGGCGGCGCACGTCGTCGCCGACCCGTTCGCGGACGTGTCGCCGGACTCGCCGGCCGCCGTCGACTGGGACGCCACCCTCGCCTTCCGCCGTCACCTGTGGTCCCACGGCCTCGGCGTCGCCGAGGCGATGGACACCGCCCAGCGCGGCATGGGCCTGGACTGGGCGGGCGCGGCCGAACTGATCCGCAGATCGGCCGCCGAGGCCAAGTCCGTCGGCGGGCTCATCGCCTGCGGCGTCGGCACCGACCAGCTCACCGCCCCGGCCTCCCTCGCCGAGGTCCGCGCCGCCTACGAGGAGCAGCTCGCCCTCGTGGAGGAGTCGGGCGCCAAGGCGATCCTGATGGCGTCCCGGGCCCTGGCGGCGGCCGCCACCGGCCCCGAGGACTATCTGGACGTCTACGGCCACCTGCTGCGCCAGTCCGCCGAGCCGGTGATCCTGCACTGGCTGGGCCCGATGTTCGACCCGGCGCTGGAGGGCTACTGGGGGTCGCCGGACCTGGACGCGGCGACGGAGGTGTTCCTGGAGGTCATCGCGGCCCACCCCGACAAGGTGGAGGGCATCAAGGTCTCCCTGCTGGACGCCGGACGCGAGATCGACATCCGGCGCAGGCTGCCGCAGGGCGTCCGCTGCTACACGGGCGACGACTTCAACTACCCGGAGCTGATCGCGGGCGACGAGAAGGGCTTCAGCCACGCTCTCCTCGGCATCTTCGACCCCCTGGGCCCCCTGGCGGCTCAGGCGGTGCGCGTCCTCGACACGGGAGACGTGGCGGGTTTCCGCTCGCTGCTGGACCCGACGGTCGACCTCTCCCGCCACCTCTTCCAGACCCCCACCCGCTTCTACAAGACGGGCGTGGTCTTCCTGGCCTGGCTGTCTGGCCACCAGTCCCACTTCACGATGGTCGGCGGCCTGCAGTCGGCCCGTTCCCTCCCGCACTTCGCCCGCGCCTACGAACTCGCCGACGGTCTAGGCCTGTTCCCGGACCCGAAGCTGGCGGAGGAACGCATGAAGAACCTGCTGTCGCTGTACGGGGTGAACCAGTGAGCGCTCTCGGGGACCTGTCCCGCTTCTCCATCAACCAGATGACGGTCAAGCAGTTGTCGATGCCCGAACTCGCCGATGTCTGCCGCGAGTTGGGCGTGACGAACGTCGGCCTGTGGCGTGAGCCGGTCCAGAGTCACGGTCTGGAGGCGACCGCGAAGCTGGTCCGCGACGCGGGCCTGACGGTGACGACGTTGTGCCGGGGCGGCTTCTTCACGGCCATCGACCCGGCCGAGCGGACGGCGGCCCTGGCCGACAACCGCCGGGCCATCGACGAGGCCGCGACCCTCGGCACCGAGGTGCTGGTCCTGGTCTCCGGTGGCCTCCCGGCCGGCTCGAAGGACCTGCACGGCGCGCGGGAGCGCATCGCGGACGCCCTGGCGGAGCTGGGCCCGTACGCGGAGCGGCACGGCGTCCGGCTGGCCATCGAGCCCCTCCACCCGATGTACGCGTCCGACCGCTGCGTGGTCTCGACCCTCACCCAGGCCCTGGACCTCGCGGAACGCTTCCCGGCCCACCAGGTCGGCGTCGCGGTCGACACGTACCACATCTGGTGGGACGACCGGGCCCCCGCCCAGATCGCGCGGGCGGGGGCGTCCGGCCGCATCCACACCTTCCAACTCGCCGACTGGACGACCCCGTTGCCCGAGGGCGTCCTGAACGGTCGCGGCCAGATCGGCGACGGCGCGATCGACATGCGCGAATGGCAGAGCTACGTGGAGGCGGCCGGCTACACCGGCCCCATCGAGGTCGAACTCTTCAACGACGGGCTGTGGGCCCGCGACGGCCGCGAGGTCCTCGCGGAGACGGCGGCCCGGTTCCTGGAGCACACGGCGTAGGCCTCGGCGGCGGTGGCCGGAGAGAGGAGACGGGGGATGGCAGGTCGCCCTCTCTCCGGCCACCGAACGGCTCCGGCTCGGGGGACGAGCCGGCTAGCGCGCCACGCGGTAGCGGAGGTAGACGAATTTCGAGCCGAAGGTGCGGGTCTCGACGAGTTCGAGATCCACCCGGCGCTCGTTTCGGGCAAAGAACGGAATGCCGCCGCCGACCAGCACCGGGTAGACGATGACCCGGTACTCGTCGATCAGACCCGAGGCGGCCGCCTCGGCGGCGAGAGTCGCGCCACCGATCGCGATCTCGCCCTCGCCCGGCTCGGCCCGCAACCGCTCGATCTCCTCCGCGAGGCCGCCGGAGGCCAGGCGGGCATTGCCCTGCACCGCCGACAGCGTGGTGGAGAACACCACCTTCGGGAGCGGCTTCCAGAGCGCGGTCCACTCGAGCTCTGCGGCGTCGAGCGATCGCTCCTGCTCGGCGGTCTCCCAGTACAGCATCGTCTCGTACAGCCGTCGTCCCATCAGGTGGACGCCGACCTCCCGAATGTCGTCGATCCAGAAGCGAAAGACCTCCTCGTCGGGCGCCGACCAGTCGAAGCCGCCGTCCGGCCCGACGATGTAGCCGTCGAGCGAGACACTCATCGAATAGGTCACGCTGCGCATCAGAAGGCCTCCTCGATACCGGGTTTCGACACTACGACTGCCGGACACCCCCGAACTCATCGCGACTCGCGGAAGATTCCCTGGCGACCCTTCCTGAATCCCGGCGCCCGCCAAGCCGCTCCGACCGCCCCGCCGGTTCGCCTGCCCGGCGGGACGTCTGCGTGCCCCGGGAGGCCGCCAGTGGGCTCGGACACCCCCCTCGTGGATGCTCAGTCAGGGAGGCGGTCCAGGAGCCAGGTGCAGAGTTCCTCGGTGATGGCCGTGTGGGCGGTGGTTGTGGACGAGCAGAGGAATTCGTCCAACTCGCTTTCGTCCGGCGCGAGTTCGTCGATGTTGATGTACAGGTCCGGCTGGCGTTCGACCTCGCGGACGGCGACCGCGCTCACCGACGGGACGAAGCACACCTCCCCGTGCCGCAGGTCCACCGTGCCGCCGAGCTTCCGCAGCGTCTCGGCGAGGATCTCGTACGTGTGCAGCGTGCCTCCGGGCGCGCCGTCCAGCTCCGGGAAACCGCTGGTGGTGATGGTCTTTTCCGCCTTGGGGAATCTCCGGTTGAGGTAGGCGACCGTCACGTCGTCGCCCTGGGCCTGGGTGTAGAAGGTGGTGCCGGGGTAGATGCGGTCGATCCGCAGCGCGACGTCGCCGGGCGGCACGTCGGGCAGGCCGACGCCGTCGCCGCGACCGTTGGCCACGGCGATCCTGAGCGGGATCTGTGGCCAGCCGCCGAGCCGGTCCAGCGCGGCCAGGAAGTCCGTGCGCTCCTTGGCGACCCCGATCTTCCCGGTCTCCTTGTCGTAGTGCCGCCACAGCATCTGGCGCGCGGCCGGGCTGTCCATCTGCTTCGCGAAGTCGTTCGGGAACGGGATGAAGTACGAGAACGCCTGCACGCCGACCGGGATGGAGGCGCCCCGGTGCGGGCTGTCGTAGGAGAAGTACAGGGCGGTCCGGTGATCCCTCCGCTGGGCCTCCATCTTGGCCAGCGCGTAGCGGGTGACGATGCCGCCCATGCTGAAGCCGCCGACCACCAGCCGGCTGCCGCCGACCTGCTCGGCGGCAGCCCGCACGATGGCGGCCTCGACTGCGTGCGCGTTGTCCAGGATGGACGCGCTGCGCTCCTCGAAGCCGAGCAGGATCACGTCCCTGCCGCGCCGGCGCAGTTCGGTGACGAACGGGAAGCCGCCCTCCAGTCCCTGGTAGAGCTTGTCGAGCTCGCTGCGGCCGAGGTTGAAGCCGTCGGCCATGATCACGGGCCGGACGAGACGGCCGTTGTTGCCCTCGCCGGGGAAAACCCAGGCGAAGCCGTTCGGCAGCGTCCATTCCTCGTGCTCCGGTACGTCGACCGGGTTGGCCGGTTCGAGGGTCAGCGGGTCGCCGAGGGTGAACGTGCCGACGTTGGGTTCGGTCGTCTCGGACATGGTCGTACTCCTCGCGGAAGAGGCGGCAGAGACGACGTCAGCATGCGGGGCGATCCGGGCGAAACGCCCATCGGATCAAGGGTGTTCACCACAACTGATGGAATACGCGCGGGAATGGTTTGATGCATCCGGCATGTGCCGTTGGCCTGTTCTCTTCGCTTACCTGTTCCTCGCCTGGCCCATGCCGAATTCACGCGGAAAAATTTCTCGCGGACCGTGCAACCCTTACCGTCCCGTGCCTGTCGTACATGGCATCAGGACTTCTGGAGGGGGATCCGGGGGGATCGCGGGGGTTCTGGTACGGAGGGGAAAAACCGAGGGGGCCTGGTCGACGGACCAGACCCCCTCGAAGCTTTTCCAAACCCCCGTGTCCGCCATGGTGGCGGTGAAGTCTCAGGGTGCCGCGTGCGGGCGAGCCTGCGTCAGAAGAACACCCCGCACCGCAGCAGTACGTTCGCGTAGGGCCGCGCCTCACCCGTGCGCACCACCAGCCGCGCGCCCGCCGACAGCCTCTTCAGCTCCTCGTGCGAGACCAGGGCCAGCTCGGGGAAGTGCCCGTCCAGCAGTGCGGCCGCCGCCGGATTCGCCGCCCGGACCTCGGTCGCCGCCGTCGCGCCCTCCACGACCAGCTCGGCGAGCAGCCCCTCGACCACCTCCGCGAACGACGGCACCCCCGCCCGGAAGGCGAGGTCCACGATCCGGGGACCGTCCGGTATCGGCATGCCGGCGTCGCACACCAGCACCCCGTCCCCGTGCCCCAACTCGGCAAGCGCACCGGAGAGCTGACGGTTGAGGATCCCGGCCTTCTTCACAGGGACCCACCTCGCAGAGGCTCTCCGGTCGCGCTGCCCGGCTCCCGGCCCAGCGAGGCCACCTCCTGCGCCGTCGGGAACGACTCCTGCGCGCCGCGCCGGGTCACGGCGACCGCCCCGACCCGCGCCGCGTACGCCGCCGCCTCGGCCAGGGACGCACCGGCGCCCAGCTTCCACGCCAGCGCCGCCGTGAAGGAGTCGCCCGCGCCGGTCGTGTCCACGGCCGTCACGGCCACGGACGGCACCCGCACCACACCCTCCGCCGAGGCCACCAGCGCGCCCTCCGCGCCCAGCGTGACGACCACCGACTTCGGCCCCTTCGCGAGCAGCATCCGCGCCCAGTCCTCGGGCTGGTCGCCGGCCGCCGCGTCCCCGAGGATCACCTTCGCCTCGTGCTCGTTGACGATCAGCGGGTCACAGGCCGCGAGCAGCACGGCGGGCAGCGGGCGCGGCGGAGAGGGGTTCAGCACGAAGCGGCTGTCCGGCGACAGGCTCGCCGCCACCGCGACGACCGTCTCCAGCGGGATCTCCAGCTGCGCCGACACCACCCGGGAGGTCTGGAAGAGGCAGGCGGCGGCGCGTACGTCGTCCGGCGTCAGCCGGCCGTTCGCGCCCGGCGACACCACGATGCTGTTGTCGCCCGACGGGTCCACGGTGATCAGCGCGACGCCGGTCGGCGCCCCGCCCACCAGCACGCCCACCGTGTCGACCCCGGCCGCCCGCTGCGAGTCGAGCAGCAGCCGGCCGTTCGCGTCGTCGCCGACCCGGGCCAGCAGGGCCGTACGGGCCCCGAGGCGGGCGGCCGCGACGGCCTGGTTCGCGCCCTTGCCGCCGGGGTGGACGGCCAGGTCGGAGCCGAGGACGGTCTCCCCGGCCCCCGGCCGCCGCTCGACGCCGATCACCAGGTCGGCGTTGGCCGACCCTACGACCAGCAGGTCGTAGTCGTACATGAAGCAACTCCCCTGATACGTGGCCCGGTACGTGGCCGGTACATGGCCTGATACGTGGCTCGGGGCGGGCGCCCCCTCACCGAGGTGACCGCCCGCCCGTCCGCCGAATGCCGGCCGAATACCGGCCGAATGCCCGGCCGAATGTCAGCCGCTGAACCCGGTCACGTTCTCCTTCGTGACCACCTTCACCGGCACCTTCACCGTCTGCTCGACCTTCTTGCCCTGCAGCGCCTTCAGCGCGTTGTCCACAGCGATCATGCCCAGCTGGGACGGCTGCTGCGCCACGGACGCGTACAGCGTGCCCTGTTCAACGGCCTTGAGACCGTCTGGGGTTCCGTCGAAGCCGACGACCTGGACCGACTTGCCGGCCTTGGAGCCGAGCGCCTTGATCGCGCCGAGCGCCATCTCGTCGTTGGCGGCGATGACGCCCTGGACGTCCGGGTGGGCCTGGAGCAGGTTCGACATCACGTCGAGTCCCTTGGTGCGGTCGAAGTCGGCCGGCTGCTGGGCCACGACCTGGATGCCGGGGTAGGCCTTCAGCCCCTTGGCGAAACCTTCCGCCCGCTCCCGCGCGGCAGACGTGCCCGCCTGGCCCTGCAGGATCACGATCTTGCCGGCGCCGCCCAGCTTTTCGGCGACCGTCTTGGCGGCCAGCTCGCCGCCCGCCACGTTGTCGGAGGCGACGAGCGCGTCCACCGTGGCCTTGTTGACGCCCCGGTCGACCGCGATGACCGGGATCTTCGCCTTGTCGGCGGCCTTCACCGAGTTGCTCGCGGCATCCGAGTCCACCGGGTTGACGATGATGGAGTCGTAGCCGGAACTGGTGAAGTTCTGCAGCTGGTTGGCCTGCTGGGAGGCGTCGTTCTGCGCGTCGGTGACGGTCAGGTCCACGCCCAGCTTCTTCGCCTCGGCCTTCGCACCCGACTGGATCTGCACGAAGAACGGGTTGTTGAGGGTGGACAGCGCGAGCCCGACCTTCGGGTTCGCGGTCGACGAGCTGCCGCTGTGCAGGAAGGAGGTCGCGCCGACGACCGCCACGGTGACCACGGCCGCGAGACCGTACGTCGCCGCCTGCTTCCCCTTGCCGCCGCCGATGCCGACCCCGGCGCCGGCCGCCGCCGGGCTCGCCCCCGCCTTGCGGCGCAGGGTGTCGAGCAGCACGGCCAGCGCGATGACGACACCGATGACGACCTGCTGCCAGAACGCGGAGACGGACAGCAGGTTCAGGCCGTTGCGCAGCACCGCCAGGATCAGCGCGCCGATCAGGGTGCCCGACGCCTTGCCCGTACCCCCGGCGAGGGAGGCGCCGCCGATGACGACCGCGGCGATCGCGTCCAGCTCGTAGCCGTCGGCCGCCTGCGGCTGCGCGGAGGACAGCCGGGAGGCGAGCACGATGCCCGCCGCGGCGGCGAACACACCGGACAGCGCGTAGATCGTGAGTTTCTGCCGCTTCACCCGCAGACCGGAGAGACGGGCCGCCTCCTCGTTGCCGCCGATGGCGTACATCGAACGGCCGATGTAGGTGCGGCCGAGGACGAACGCGGCGATCAGGCCCATGACGACCATGACCAGCACCGGCACCGGCAGCCAGCCGCCGAGCGTGTCGCCGAGGTGCGACACGGAGTCGGGGAAGGCGATCGGCGAGCCCTTGGAGATCACCAGCGACAGACCGCGCCCCACCGACAGCATCGCGAGCGTCGCGATGAACGGCGGCAGCTTGCCGTAGGCGATGAGGAAACCGTTCACCAGACCGGCCGCGACACCGGTGGCGACGGCCAGGACCACCGCTATGACCACCGGCACGCCCTGCTGTGTGGCGCTCCACGCCAGCACGGTCGCCGACAGCGCCGCCACCGAGCCGACCGACAGGTCGATGCCCGCCGAGACGATCACGAAGGTCACACCGAAGGCGAGGATGGCGGTCACGGCCGCCTGGACACCCACGTTGAGCAGGTTGTCCGTGGTCAGGAAGTCGCCCGACAGCGCCGACATGGCGATGACGAGGACGATCAGCGCGGTCAGCGCGCCGTTGTCGAGCAGCAGACGGCGGACCGCCGCGGCGCCGCCACCGGCGCCCGTCGTGCTCAGATGCGTGTCAGCGGCCACGGCCGGCCTCCACTTCAGTGGTCGGAGGGGTGTCAGGGGTGTCGGGGGTGTCAGAAGTACTGGAGGTGCTGGGGGTGCTGGGGGTGCTCACGGCCAGGGCCATCACGGCGTCCTGGGTCGCGTCCTGCGCCGACAGCTCGCCGGCGATCCGGCCCTGCGCCATCACCAGCACCCGGTCGCTCATGCCGAGCACCTCGGGCAGATCGCTGGAGATCATCAGGACGGCGGCCCCGGCGGCCGTCAGTTCGTTGATCAGCTGGTAGATCTCGACCTTCGCGCCGACGTCGATGCCGCGGGTCGGCTCGTCGAGGATCAGCACCCTGGTGTCGGCCAGCAGCCACTTGCCGATGACGACCTTCTGCTGGTTGCCGCCGGACAGGGTGCGCACCTGCTGGCCGAGCCCGGCCATCCGCACGCCGAGCTGTTCGGCGATCCGCGCCGCAGCCTCGTGTTGGCCCCTGAGGTCGACGAGTCCGCCACGGGTCGCGGCCCGCATGGTCACGAGCCCGAGGTTCTCCTCGACCGACTGGTCGAGCACCAGCCCCTGGCCCTTGCGGTCCTCGGGCACGAGCCCGATCCCGGCGGCCATCGCGGCCGGCACGTCGTGGCCGGCCAGCCGGTCGCCCCCGACCCGCACGGCGCCCCGGTCGTAGGGGTCCGCCCCGAAGACGGCCCGTACCACTTCGGTACGGCCCGCGCCGACGAGCCCGGCGATGCCGACGACCTCACCGGCGTGCACCTCGAAGCTGACGTCGTGGAAGACGCCGTCCCGGGTCAGGCCCTCGACGGACAGCAGCGCGGCCCCCGTCTCGGCGCGCTCCCTCGGGTACTGCTGCTCGATGGAACGGCCCACCATGAGCCGGACGAGCTCGTCCTCGGGCGTCGAGGCGGGCACCTGGCCGACCGACTTCCCGTCCCGGATGACCGTGACCCGGTCGCCGAGGGCGGCGATCTCCTCCAGGTGATGCGTGATGAAGACGATGCCGACGCCGTCCTCGCGCAGCCTGCGCACGATGGCGAAGAGCTTCTCGACCTCCTCGGAGGTCAGCACGGCGGTCGGCTCGTCCATGATCAGCACGCGCGCGTTCAGGCTGAGCGCCTTGGCGATCTCGACCATCTGCAGCCAGGCGATGCCGAGTTCACGCACCCGCGCGCGGGGCGACACATTCACCCCGACCCGCTTCAGCAGGACGGCGGCGTCCGCCTCCATCGTCTTCCGGTCGATCATCCCGAAGCGGCGCGGCTGCCGTCCCAGGAAGATGTTCTCGGCGACCGTCAGATCGGGTACGAGATTGAACTCCTGGTAGATGGTGGCGATGCCGAGGCGCTCGGAGTCCTGCGCGCCATGGATGCGCACCTCCTCGCCGCCGGCCAGGATCCGCCCGGCGTCGGGCGTGTAGGCGCCGGAGAGCATCTTGATGAGGGTGCTCTTGCCCGCGCCGTTCTCACCGAGCAGCACATGCACCTCTCCCCGGCGCAGGTCGAAGTCGACGCCGTCGAGCGCGACCACCCCGGGGAAGGACTTGCGTATGCCTTCGATGCGCAGCAACTCGTCCGCGTTGCTCACGTCTGGCTCCTGTTCGTTGCGGGGGACTCGCCGCACGACCGGCGTACGACGAGACGGGCGGCGAAGGTGACGGACTGCGGGGGGCGGCCCTCGATGCGGTCGACCAGGGCCCGTACGGCGGCCCGGCCCAGCTCGCCCGTGGGCTGGGCGATGGCGGTGACCGGCGGATCGGTGTGCACGAACCACGGGATGTCGTCGAACGCGGCCAGCGCGAGATCCTGCGGAACCCGCAGCCCACGCGCGCGTACGGCGTCCAGCGCGCCCAGTGCCATCAGGTTGTCGGCCGCGAAGACGACCTCGGGCGGCTCGGGCAGGTCGAGGAAGCCCTCGGTGACCCGGCGTCCGCTCTCGGCCTGGAAGTCGCCCTGCCCTGTGTAGACGTCCGGGAGGGGAAGCCCGTACTCGGCCATGGCGGCCCGGAAGGCCTCCACGCGCTCGCTGCCGGTGGTGGTGGCGGCGGGGCCCGCGATGATGGCGAGCCTGCGGTGCCCGAGCCCGTGCAGATGCGCCACGAGGTCGCGCACGGCGGCCCGGCCGTCGGCCCGTACGACCGGCACGTCGACGCCAGGGATCCACCGGTCGACGAACACCATCGGCGTCCCCCCGCGCGCGGCGTCCAGCATCAGCGGGGAGCCGCCGTCCGTGGGGGAGACCAGCAGGCCGTCGATCCGGCGGTCCAGCAGGGTCCGTACGTGATGGTCCTGAAGGTCGGGCCGCTCGTCGGCGTTGCCGATGATGACGCTGTAGCCGAGCGCGCGGGCCTCCTCCTCGACGGAGCGGGCCAGCTCGGTGAAGTAAGGGTTCATCACGTCGCTGATGACCAGACCGAGGGTGCGGGTCTGGTCGGTGCGCAGCGACCGGGCGACGGCGTTCGGGCGGTAGCCCAGCGTCTCGACGGCGGTCAGCACGCGCGTGCGTGCGTCCTCGCTGACCGACGGATGGTCGTTCAGGACGCGCGACACCGTGGCGACGGAGACCCCCGCCTCGGCAGCGACGTCCTTGATGCTCGCCATCGCCGCTCCACCTCCTCGTGGACTCGGTTCATGAACGTCGAGGAGTCGTGATCCCTCGTGGAATCGATTACATCGACGTGTATGGAGGATTGGAATCGATTACACGGGGGTTAATCAAGCCTCAGGCGTGGCTGAAACCGGATCGTGATGAACGAGGGCGGCGCGTCAGCCTTGGAGCAGTGTGTACAGGACAGCACGGACCACGCCAAGGTTGCGCGGTCAGCGGCTGCCCCACGCACGAGGCTCCCGCCCAGGAGCGATCCGGCCTGGCGAGGGCTTCGGCAGTTCCTACGACTGATACTGGTACGTCTGCCCGTCGTGCAGGTACGCCGTCCGCTCCTCCCGCAGAGCGCGCACCGCCGCTGTCAGCCGCCGTTCCATCCGGTCCCGGAGCAGCGCTCCGGCCTTGGCGGGGTCGACGAACCGGGCTTCCGAAAGTTCCTCGTCGTGAGGCATCAGCTTCCCCTCCACGTCGATGGTGCCGCCGTCGAAGATGAAGGCAATCTGGTCGTCCCAGGGGCCGTGCGGCGCCACCCAGTCGACGACCAAGAGCCCGTGCACGACGACGTCCAGGCCCAGCTCCTCCCGAAGCTCCCGCACGACCGTCTCCTCCGGCGGTTCGTTCGCCTCAGCCATGCCACCTGGAAGGTCCCACCCGGGTTTATAGGTCGGGTTCACCAACAGCACCCGCCCGGCCGCATCGCGCAGGAGCACGTCCGCCGCCACCCGCTTACGCGGCTGCTTGGCGTTGCCCTCGGCGAGATAGGCGTTCCAGGCTTCGGAGTTGGCGGGGGTGGGGGCGGGTTTCGGCGTCATTGACGAGTGCCTCCCGGTGACGGGATCAGATCTGCGAGCAGCAATAGTCTGGCCCTCCTCGCATCGCCGAATCTCGCCAGGTACTGCCGGACCGGCCCGTAGCCCCTGTGCGGCTCCAGGAGTGCCCGGAGGCCGTCGAGCTGGTGGACGACGCGTACGGAGCCGAGGATCGGACTGGTGGCGAGCAGGTCGTGGCCTACGGCGAGTGCGGCGTCGAGGTCACCCCGCCGGACGTGGATGTCGGTGAGGGTGATTCGGGCCAGAGCGAGAGAGCGGGCCCGTCCCGCGTCCCGCAACGCCACGGCCTCCTCACCTGCGGCCAGGGCCTCGTCGTACTCGCCGAGGTCGACCAGGACCAAGGCCGCCTCACTCGCCAGACGGCCGACGTCGAACGGGCTGAGCCACGGGTGAGGCTCACTGTCGGAGGTGGTGTCGAGGTCGCGGTGAGCCTGTTCGAGGGCGCGGTGGGCGGCGGTGTGCCGGCCGGCTGCCGCCATGGCGCGGGCCTGCATCGTGTGCAGTCGAGCCGTCAGCGCAGGAATCCGCGCGCCTTGGCCGACGAGGTCGAGGCCCGTCTGAGCCCAGCGTGCGGCCCCGACCGCGTCGTTGCCCTGGAGGACGAGGTGAGACAGGGATGCGGCGACGTGCGCGGCGAGCGGGAGGTCACCACCGGTCTGCGCGAGAGCCAGGGCCCTTCCGAAGTGGCCGAAGGCGTCGCCATCGCGTCCACCGTCGTGCGCCATCCACCCAGCCATCTCAGTCAGCGCAGCAGCAGCGGCGAACACACCGCTTCCGCCGGAGAGGTCGACGAGGCGGGGGCCGACATGGTTTCGGAGGTGCTGGACGACGGCGCCGTACAGCCGCCCCCCGCCGCTCTGTCGGTCAGCGGACCGGAAGGCATCCATCGCCGCCATGTCGTTGCCGTCCGGTGGAGGTTGGGCCTGCTGCGGCTGCGCCTCGACAGCGGGCTCCCACGACCGGCGGGCGAGGCCGAGTAAGTGGCCCGGGATGTGGAAGGCGTCGGCGATCTGCTCGAACAGCGTCAGTCTCTCTACGCGACTCTTGCCGTTCATGTAGTCGTAGAGCCGACCCTGGGTGATGTCGACGGCGGCCGCGATCCTGCGGGTGCTGACACCACGATGGTTGAGCATCCGGAACACGGCGCCCATGTCCCGCTCTGAACACGCACCGAGGAACCGGCTGTCGGCGAGCAACCCCACGACCACTTCTCGCGGGTCCTGTGTCTGTCGATCCATGCGTTCCCCGACTAACACGTGTCCGTCGACGCTACACCTCGCGCACGGGCGGTGACTCCATCTCGGGGTCACCTCTCGGAGTCCCCTCCGACCCCTCGCAAGCCGTTGACTCTTCATCAGCCGCCGAGGTCGTCCGCAGGTTCCCCGTTCTCGGCAGCGTGGAGAGAGGCCCGCCCGTGTCTCCCGCATGGACGGGCCATCCGCTCGGAGGAGACAAAGTATGACGACGGCACGGCGGCGGGCCAGATCATTGGCCGCTCCTCTTTCATGCACGCCCGCGCCCAGGCCCTGACGCCCCTGGCCGGTGACCTGTCGGCCCGCACCGCCTACGCGGACACCGAGCGCCCCGCCAAGATCCCGCCCGTGCTGTTGGACGAGTGGATGCCCGCCTTCCTGGCCCAGCTCACCGCGCCTGGCGCACAGTTTGTATGCGCCACGGTCGGCGACGGTACGCGGAATCTCTACCTCTTCGACGCCGAGCGGGAGTCGTTCGCCGCGTTCACCAAGGACACCGCAGGCTGGACGGTCCGCCAGGGCGGCCCCATGGCCCTGTGGGACGCCGTCGAGGAGACGCTGACCGCCTGGCGGGATGCCGGGAGCCCCAACATCGCGAGCGTCCGCCTCCACATCACCATGGAGGCGCACACCTACTGGATCGGCGGGCAGCAGATCACCACCAACAGCGGATCCTGCTCGATCGGCGACCAGCAAGCTCTCCGGTGGGAACATCGACTCACCTGATCTGCCCTCAACAGCGCCCTGCCCTCCGTGGGCGTGGACAGAACACTTAGGCTTCCCCTGTCCGTCACGGGTGGCATGCGCGTGCCAATCACAGGGGAGACTTCAGCGGATTCCTGCGAGGAACCCCAGGGCTTCAGCCCCTGGGAGGATTCGCATCCTCGTGGTCGCGGCGCGGAGCGGCCGGGTCTCGTCTCCGGGGAAGCCGGGACGCTGCCGCACAGCGACGGATTCACCCGGTCGAGTGGTCAAAGACGAACCTGCGGCGTGTGGTCGTACATGTGTGTACGTTGAGTGATCGTGAAGCTGACGGTGCAGATCAGGCTGCTGCCGACGCCTGTGCAGGCGGCGGCGCTCGGGGCGACCTTGCACGCCTGCAACGAGGCCGCCACCTGGGCCAGTCAGATCGCGTTTGAGAAGGACGTGAAGCGCAACTTCGCGCTGCGTGAGCATGCCTACGGAGAGATCAGGGCGCGGTGGCGGCTGGGGGCGCAGGCCGCCCAGCACGTCGTGAAGAAGACCTGTGACGCGTACGCCACGCTGAAGGCCAGCCTGAAGGCCGGGAACCTGGGCAGGCCGGACTCCAAGCGGTACCGGAAGGCGACCGGCAAACCGATCGCCTTCCGGCCGGAGGGGGCGCAGCCCTACGACGACCGGATGCTGTCCTGGCAGATCCCCGAGCGGCGGATCTCGATCTGGACGGTGTCGGGCCGGGTCAAGGACGTGGCCTTCACCGCATCGCCGGAACAGCTGGCCATGCTGGCCGCGTACCGCAAGGGCGAGTCCGATCTGGTGGCGAGGGACGGGATGTGGTTCCTGCTGGCCACCTGCGAGATCCCCGAAGCCGAGCCGAACACTGACCCGGCGGACTTCCTCGGCATCGACCTGGGCATCGTCAACATCGCCACCACCAGTGACGGCGAGATCATGGCCGGGCGCGAGCTCAACCGCACACGGCTGCGGGAGCGCACGCTCCGTACCAAGCTGCAGAAGAAGAACACCTCGTCCGCCAAGCGCCGGCTGAAGAAGCGGCGCCGTAAGGAGGCGCGGCGGGCGAGGGACGTCAACCACAAGATCGCGAAACATGTGGTGGCCGAGGCAGAACGCACCGGTCGCGGGATCGCCCTGGAAGACCTGACGGGCATCCGCCAACGGGTACGGCTTGCAAAGCCCCAACGGGCCACCCACTCCAGCTGGAGCTTTGCCCAGCTGGGGGCGTTCATCGCGTACAAGGCCCGCAAGGCCGGAGTGCCGGTGGTGCACGTCGATGCGGCGTACACCTCGCGCACCTGCGCCGAATGCGGACACATCGACAAGGCGAACCGGGTCTCGCAGACCTGGTTCGCGTGCCGGAACTGCGGATTCGTTGATCACGCGGACCGGAACGGCTCCCGCAACATCCGCGCTCGTGCGTGGGAGTTGTGGCGACGCGGGGCCCCGTCAACGGCCCCCGCCTCACCACCGCAGCAGCGGGGTGGGGCTGGACGCGAACGCAGCATCACCGCCAGTGATGCCCGTTGCGCAAACGGGGCGCTTTAGCGCCGGGTAGTTGACTTATGCGCGTTGGACGGATACTTGGTGCGTCCATGGGGGGCGGCCGCCCTGGTCGGGACCTCGTTCGTGGCCGCCACCCCCGCAGCGGCGGCGAGCTGCACGGCCACGGCCCTCGAGACCGTGATCATTCGATCGACGACCAGCGCCAGCGGCACGGCCCTCGCCCAGATCAACAAGGGTTCGAGCGCGTCGGCGTCCTGCGCGGACTACAACGGCACCTCCACGTACGAGAAGTGCGGCATCGTCAGCAAGCGCTGGGTGAAGGTCACCAGGAGCGGTGTCACCGGCTACGTGGTCGGCACCTGCGTGATTCTCGACCAGGTCTGACCGGACTCCCGGCGCCGAGCCTCCTCCCGGCGCCGAGCCTCCGGGTGCCGACAGGACCGGCCACGGGGCGGCCTTGTCGGTGCCGGGCGGTACCGTCGCATCATGACCGATCAGGTGGGGGCCTCCCAGGCGGGAGAACGGCGACTGGCCACCCTCGAAGGCGTGCTCGAACGCATCACGTACGCCAATGAGGACAACGGCTACACGGTCGCCCGGGTCGACACCGGCAGAGGCGCCGGCGATCTTCTCACGGTCGTCGGCGCGCTGCTCGGCGCGCAGGTGGGGGAGTCCCTGCGCATGGAGGGCCGCTGGGGCTCGCACCCCCAGTACGGCAAGCAGTTCACCGTCGAGAACTACACGACCGTGCTGCCCGCCACCGTCCAGGGCATCCGCCGCTACCTGGGATCCGGCCTGGTCAAGGGCATCGGCCCGGTCTTCGCCGACCGCATCACGCAGCACTTCGGCATGGACACCCTGAAGATCATCGAGGAGGAGCCGAAGCGCCTCATCGAGGTCCCGGGCCTCGGCCCGAAGCGCACGAAGAAGATCGCCGACGCCTGGGAGGAACAGAAGGCGATCAAAGAGGTCATGCTCTTCCTCCAGACCGTCGAGGTGTCCACCTCCATCGCCGTGCGCATCTACAAGAAGTACGGCGACGCCTCGATCTCCGTGGTGAAGAACCAGCCGTACCGGCTGGCGGCCGACGTCTGGGGCATCGGGTTCCTGACCGCCGACAAGATCGCCCAGTCCGTCGGCATTCCGCACGACAGCCCGGAGCGCGTCAAGGCGGGCCTGCAGTACGCGCTGTCCCAGGCCACCGACCAGGGCCACTGCTATCTCCCCGAGGAGCGGCTGATCGCCGACGCGGTGAAGCTGCTGCAGGTCGACACCGGCCTCGTCATCGAGTGCCTGGCCGCCCTCGCGACGCCCCCGGAGGAGGGCGAGGACCCCGGAGTCGTCCGGGAGAAGATCCCGGCGCCGGACGGCGGGGACCCCGTCACGGCCATCTACCTGGTCCCCTTCCACCGTGCCGAACTCTCCCTCTCCGCCCAGCTGTTGCGCCTGCTGCGCACCGGCGAGGACCGGATGCCGGCCTTCCGTGACGTGGCCTGGGACAAGGCGCTGGCCTGGTTGAAGACCCGCACGAAGGCCGAGCTCGCGCCCGAGCAGGAGGCCGCCGTCAAGCTGGCGCTGACCGAGAAGGTCGCCGTGCTCACCGGCGGTCCCGGCTGCGGCAAGTCCTTCACCGTGCGTTCGATCGTGGAGCTGGCCCGCGCGAGGAAGGCCAAGGTGGTGCTGGCGGCCCCCACCGGCCGCGCCGCCAAGCGCCTGGCCGAGCTGACCGGCGCGGAGGCCTCCACCGTCCACCGTCTGCTGGAGCTCAAGCCCGGCGGCGACGCGGCCTATGACCGCGACCGCCCGCTGGACGCCGACCTGGTGGTCGTCGACGAGGCGTCGATGCTGGACCTGCTGCTGGCCAACAAGCTGGTCAAGGCCGTGCCCCCGGGCGCGCACCTGCTCTTCGTCGGGGACGTCGACCAACTCCCCAGCGTCGGCGCGGGCGAGGTGCTGCGCGACCTGCTCGCCGACGACAGCCCCGTCCCGGCCGTGCGCCTCACGCGCGTGTTCCGCCAGGCCCAGCAGTCGGGCGTGGTGACCAACGCGCACCGGATCAACGCCGGTCAGCATCCGGTCACCGACGGCATGAAGGACTTCTTCCTGTTCGTCGAGGACGACACGGAGGAGGCGGGCCGCCTCACGGTGGACGTGGCGGCCCGTCGCATTCCGGCCAAGTTCGGCCTCGACCCGCGCCGGGACGTGCAGGTCCTGGCGCCCATGCACCGCGGCCCGGCGGGCGCCGGCGCCCTCAACGGCCTGCTCCAGCAGGCCGTCACGCCCGGTCGCCCCGACGTTCCCGAGAAGCGGTTCGGCGGCCGGGTCTTCCGCGTCGGCGACAAGGTCACCCAGATCCGCAACAATTACGACAAAGGGAAGAACGGTGTCTTCAACGGCACCGTGGGCGTGGTCACCTCGCTCGATCCGGTCGACCAACGCCTCACGGTGCTGACCGACGAGGACGAGGAGGTTCCGTACGAGTTCGACGAACTGGACGAACTGGCCCACGCGTACGCGGTGACGATCCACCGTTCACAGGGAAGTGAATATCCCGCCGTGGTGATCCCCGTCACCACGGGAGCATGGATGATGCTCCAGCGGAACCTCTTGTATACGGCCGTCACCCGCGCGAAGAAGCTGGTCGTGCTCGTCGGGTCACGCAAGGCGATCGGCCAGGCGGTGCGCACGGTGTCCGCGGGCCGCCGCTGCACGGCCCTGGACTTCCGGCTCGCCGGTCAATGAGCGGTGACCACAAAAAATGATCGATCAAATGAGTCACAAAGGTCACAGGCACTTCCGCAACCGTGACCAAGGCGTCAGGATGGGCTAGTTGGCGGCACTGAGTGCCGCCAATAAGCCCAATGGTCGACCCCGAGTGCACTCTCCTGCGCCAAATGGGGGATGGTAGAGACAGTCAGGGCAACCTCGAAGAAGAGGCACAACGTCGGTGAGGGATGACGTGAGCGACAACTCTGTAGTACTGCGGTACGGCGACGGCGAGTACACCTACCCGGTGATCGACAGCACCGTCGGCGACAAGGGCTTCGACATCGGGAAGCTCCGCGCCCAGACCGGTCTGGTGACCCTGGACAGCGGCTACGGCAACACCGCCGCCTATAAATCCGCCATCACCTACCTTGACGGCGAACAGGGCATCCTCCGGTACCGCGGCTACCCGATCGAGCAGCTGGCCGAGCGTTCGACCTTCCTCGAGGTCGCCTACCTGCTGATCAACGGCGAGCTGCCGACCGTCGACGAGCTCACCGTCTTCCAGAGCGACATCACGCAGCACACCCTGCTGCACGAGGACGTCAAGAACTTCTACCGCGGCTTCCCGCGCGACGCGCACCCGATGGCCATGCTGTCGTCGGTGGTCTCCGCGCTGTCCACGTTCTACCAGGACAGCCACAACCCGTTCGACGAGAAGCAGCGCAACCTCTCCACGATCCGGCTGCTCGCCAAGCTTCCGACGATCGCGGCGTACGCCTACAAGAAGTCGATCGGCCACCCGTTCGTCTACCCGCGCAACGACCTCGGCTACGTCGAGAACTTCCTGCGCATGACGTTCTCGGTGCCGGCGCAGGAGTACGACCTCGACCCGGTCGTCGTCTCCGCGCTCGACAAGCTGCTGATCCTGCACGCGGACCACGAGCAGAACTGCTCCACGTCCACGGTCCGCCTGGTCGGCTCGTCGCAGGCGAACATGTTCGCGTCGATCTCGGCCGGCATCTCCGCCCTGTGGGGCCCGCTGCACGGCGGCGCCAACCAGTCCGTCCTGGAGATGCTGGAGGGCATCCAGGCGAACGGCGGCGACGTCGACTCCTTCATCCGCAAGGTGAAGAACAAGGAAGAGGGCGTCCGCCTGATGGGCTTCGGCCACCGGGTGTACAAGTCCTTCGACCCGCGCGCGAAGATCATCAAGGCGGCGGCGCACGACGTCCTCTCGGCCCTCGGCAAGTCCGACGAGCTGCTGGACATCGCGCTGAAGCTGGAGGAGCACGCGCTCTCCGACGACTACTTCGTCTCGCGCAACCTCTACCCGAACGTCGACTTCTACACCGGCCTGATCTACCGGGCCATGGGCTTCCCGACCGAGATGTTCACGGTCCTCTTCGCCCTGGGCCGCCTCCCGGGCTGGATCGCCCAGTGGCACGAGATGATCAAGGAGCCCGGCTCCCGCATCGGTCGCCCGCGCCAGATCTACACCGGCGTGGTGGAGCGCGACTTCGTGCCGGTCGAGCAGCGCTGACACCTGCCGGTGGGGGCGCCGCGTCACGGGGTGCCCGTCACTTGGTTTTCCGACTGCCCGGGACCTGTGTCCCGGGCAGTCGCGTGTGTGGGTCCCGGGGTACGTCTTCGGGTGCGGGTGGGTGGGGGCTGATCGCGCAGTTCCCCGCGCCCCTGAGGTGGGAACGGTCGGCGCCTGCTCGCTGGCTCCGGTGCGGGCGGAGGTGGGAACGGTCGGCGCCACCTTGCGGGCTACGGTGCGGGCGGGCATACGGAAGGCGCCCCGGCGCCAGTCCCCCCACGGGCCGACGACCAGGGCGCCTTCCCATGTCCCGGTGCGGATTCCCCCCACGGGATCCGGCCGGGCGTTGTGAGGACAGCGCCTGAATTCGCTGTTTTCGTAACCGTCTTCGGTTGTCGTGCCTGTGGTGAGCAGAACGAGCAGAACTCGCCGTACCACCGCCGTGTGCGATCTGCCGGGACAGCGCACGCTGGGAGGGCCGCTCAAAGCTTCCCGGTGTACTGCCCCGGCAACGCATCTCTGAGGAAGTCCCCCAAGACATCCCCAGATGTCAGGTCACGCCCCCCAAGACGCTTCCTGACATCGTCAACTTAGACCTTCGAGCCCCTTCGATGGTTACGTTCGCATCACTGTGATCTGTGTCTCTTGCATATGTCCGTTAAATGCGCAAGAGACCGGATACGGCGATCGGGGCCCATGCGTAAGGATGATGCGCGAGCCTTGTGAAGAGCTTATGTGAGGCTCGCGCAGGACTCCAGGGGGTCTCTCCTAAAGGCGCGGTATTAGTCGTATGACTCGTTACTCGGCGGTTACTTGAAGGCGCGCAGTCGAAGGCTGTTCGTCACGACGAAAACCGACGAGAACGCCATCGCCGCACCCGCGATCATCGGGTTCAGCAGTCCGGCCGCGGCCAGCGGCAGCGCGGCCACGTTGTAGCCGAACGCCCACACCAGGTTGCCCTTGATCGTCGTCAGGGTCCGCCGGGACAGCCGGATGGCGTCCGCGGCCACCCGCAGATCCCCGCGTACCAGGGTCAGGTCGCTCGCCTCGATCGCCGCGTCCGTGCCCGTCCCCATGGCCAGCCCCAGGTCGGCGGTGGCGAGCGCCGCCGCGTCGTTGACCCCGTCGCCGACCATCGCGACGACCCGGCCCTCGCCCTGCAGCTCCCGCACGACGTCGACCTTGTCCTCGGGCAGCACCTCGGCGATCACCCGGTCGATCCCGACGGCCTGGGCGACCGCCTCGGCGACCGCCCGGTTGTCCCCGGTCAGCAGTACCGGCGTGAGCCCCAGCGCCCGCAGTTCCCGCACCGCCTGCGCGCTGGTCTCCTTCACCGCGTCGGCGACCGCGATCACCCCGCGCGCCTCGCCGTCCCACCCCACGAGGACGGCCGTACGACCGCCCCGCTCGGCCTCGTCCTTGGCGCGGGCCAACGCGTCCGGGACGGTTTCGAAGAGGCGCCCCACGGCGACCTCCCGGCCCGCCACCCGGCCCCGCACGCCCCGCCCGGGCACGTTCTCGAACCGCTCGGCCGCCGGCAGCTCCCCGACCCGCTCCTCGGCGCCGGCCGCCACCGCCCGCGCGATCGGATGCTCGGAGGCGTGCTCCAGGCCGCCCGCGAGCCGCAGCAGCTCCTGCTCGTCGGTGCCGTCGACGACCGTCACGTCCTGCAGCGTCATGCGGCCCGTGGTGACGGTCCCGGTCTTGTCGAGGACGACCGTGTCGACGCGGCGCGTGGACTCCAGCACCTCGGGGCCCTTGATCAGGATGCCGAGCTGCGCGCCGCGGCCGGTGCCGACCATGAGCGCGGTCGGCGTGGCGAGCCCGAGCGCGCACGGGCAGGCGATGATCAGGACGGCGACGGCCGCGGTGAACGCGGCGGCCGTGTCACCGGTGGCGACGAGCCAGCCGCCGAAGGTGGCGAGCGCGAGCAGCAGCACCACCGGCACGAAGATCCCGGAGATCCGGTCGGCCAGCCGCTGCACCTCGGCCTTGCCGGTCTGCGCCTCCTCGACCAGCTGCGCCATGCGCGCGAGCCGGGTGTCCGCGCCGATCCGGGCGGCCTCGACGACCAGCCGGCCGCCCGCGTTCACGGTGGCCCCGGTGACGGCGTCGCCCGGTCCGACGTCGACCGGCACCGACTCGCCGGTCAGCATGGAGGCGTCCACGGCGGACACGCCCTCCACGACCGTCCCGTCGGTGGCGATCTTCTCCCCGGGCCGCACCACGAACAGGTCCCCGACCGCCAGCCGGTCGACGGGAATCCGTACCTCCCTGCCGCCCTCCCGTCTCCCGCCACCGTCCTCAACCGAGAGCGCTCCGCGCTCGCCCCCCTCGTATCGCAGTACGGCCACGTCCTTCGCGCCCAGCTCCATCAGCGCCCGCAGGGCCGCCCCGGCGCGCCGCTTGGAGCGGGCCTCCAGGTAGCGGCCGAGCAGGATGAGGGCGGTGACGCCGGCGGCGACCTCCAGATAGATCGTCGACGCGCCGTCCGTGCGGGAGACCGTGAGCTCGAAGGGGTGGCGCATGCCGGGCATGCCCGCGTCGCCGAAGAACAGCGCCCACAGCGACCAGCCGAGCGCGGCCAGCGTGCCGACGGAGACCAGTGTGTCCATGGTGGCCGCGCCGTGCCGCAGATTCGTCCAGGCGGCCTTGTGCAGCGGACCGCCGCCCCAGACGACCGCGGGTGCGGCGAGCGTCAGCGAGAGCCACTGCCAGTTGTCGAACTGCAGCGACGGGACCATCGCGAGCAGTACGACGGGCGCGGCGAGCAGCACGGAGACGAGCAGTCGGTGCCGAAGGGAGACGAGTTCGGGATCCTGCGGGGCGTCCTTCGGGTCCGGTTCCGGCGCGCGCACGGGCGCGGGCTCCTCGGCCGTGTAGCCGGTCTTCACGACGGTCGCGATCAGCTCGGCGACCTGGATCCCCGCCGGATAGCTGACCTTGGCCTTCTCGGTCGCGTAGTTGACCGTCGCGGTGACGCCGTCCATGCGGTTGAGCTTCTTCTCGACGCGGGCCGCGCAGGAGGCGCAGGTCATCCCGCCGATGAGCAGTTCGACCTCGGAAGTCGAAGCGGCTATCGGCGTCTGAGCGGTGGCGGTGCTGGTCATGTCCGTACTCCAGGAAGCAGGCCGGACCGTACGGAGCCAGTATCAGCTGGTCGGCACGGCCCGGTGGGTGGAGGAAGGGGGGTGTCGAGGGTGCCTCAGGCCTGGCCGACCAGCTCGAAGCCGGCCTCGTCGACGGCGGCGCGGACGGCCTCCTCGTCGAGTGTGCCGACGGAGACGACCGTGACCTCGCCGGTCGAGGCGACGGCCTGCACCGAGGTGACCCCGGAGAGCTCGGAGAGCTCGCCGGAGACGGCGCCCTCGCAGTGGCCACAGCTCATGCCGCTCACCTTGTAGACGGTGGTGACGGAGCCCGGGGTGTCGGTGTGCGCGGTCATGTCGTTCTCCTCGTTGCGGCGCAGGCGGTAGCGGCAGGTGGGGCGGGTGGCGCCCGGAGGGGCCTCCCGTTCGTCAACACTATACCCCTAGGGGGTATTCCCCAAGGAGGGTCGGCCGTGTCGACGAGCGCGACCGGCGACGATGTACCCGAACAACCGGGCGGAACCCGTGGAACCCGCGGAGCCCGCGACGAGAACGGCGATGGGAGCGCAGATGCGAGCGGTGGTCTTCGAGCAATACGGTGAACCCGCCGAAGTGCGTGACCTGCCCGACCCGCGACCGGCCCCCCACGGCGTGGTCGTGCGCGTGGAAGCCACCGGCCTGTGCCGCAGCGACTGGCACGGCTGGATGGGCCACGACCCGGACATCGCACTCCCGCACGTGCCGGGACACGAACTCGCCGGCGTGGTCGAGTCGGTCGGCGCCGGCGTCAGCCAGTGGCAGGCCGGTGACAGGGTCACCGCCCCCTTCGTGTGCGCCTGCGGAACCTGCGGAGCCTGCGCCGCCGGCGACCACCAGGTGTGCGAGCGACAGACCCAGCCCGGCTTCACGCACTGGGGCTCCTTCGCCCAGTACGTGGCCCTGGACCATGCCGACGTGAACCTCGTCGCGATACCCGACGACCTGTCGTACGCCACCGCCGCCTCCCTCGGCTGCCGGTTCGCCACCGCGTTCCGGGCGGTCGTGCAGCAGGGCCGGGTCGCCGCGGGGGAGTGGGTGGCGGTGCACGGCTGCGGGGGTGTGGGCCTGTCGGCGGTGATGATCGCGGCGGCCTCGGGAGCGCGGGTGATCGCCGTGGACGTCTCCCCGACGGCGCTGGACCTGGCGCGGAAGTTCGGCGCGGCCCAGTGCGTGGACGGGGCGCGGGTGCCGGACACGGCGGAGGCGGTCCGTGAGCTGACCGGAGGCGGCGCCCACCTCTCCCTCGACGCCCTCGGTTCTCCCGCCACCAGCGCCGCCTCGGTCAACGGCCTGCGCCGCCGCGGCCGGCACGTCCAGGTCGGCCTGCTCCCCTCGACGGACGGCACGACCCCCGTCCCGCTGGCCCGCGCCATCGCCCTGGAACTGGAGATCCTGGGCAGCCACGGCATGGCCGCGCACGCCTACCCGCGGATGCTGGAGCTGGTCCGTGCGGGGGTACTGCGCCCGGACCTCCTGGTGACGTCGACGATCACCCTGGACGCCGCCCCGGACGCGCTGGCGGCACTGGGGACGGCGCCCGGAGCGGGGGTGACGGTCATCGAACCGTGGAGCTGAGGGCCGACCGCCGTCCCCGGGGTCCTCCCGGTGGAGGTCAGTCGAAGCCGCGGCCCCGGTTGCCCGGCCGGGAGGCGACCCAGGCGCGGACGGTGTCGACGTACCAGAAGGGCTTGCCGCCCTCGACGCGGTCGGGCGGGGGCAGCAGTCCGTGCTTGCGGTAGGACCGTACGGTGTCCGGCTGCACCCTGATGTGAGCCGCGATCTCCTTGTAGGACCAGAGCCTTCGGTCGGTCATGAGCCGCACCTCCCTGCGCGCGAGGGGGTGGCGGCCGGGAGGCCGCCCGGGGGAGCCCGGCGCGCGCTGGCGATCACCAAGCCTGTGCCCCGTGAACGACGCTCGGTGGCGGTGGGGAAGCGGGTGTTGACCATGTGTGACGCAAGACGTGCGTACACGGGACATGTGTGACGAGAAGGTGGCTTTTGTGACGCGATTGACGCAAAGGCGTACGTGGTGCCCGTCGACAGGAGACGGGCCGGGCCCGCTGCGACAGGCCCGGCCCGGCCCCGTTCCCCGCCGTCCCCCCGGAGCAGCCGGAGCAACCGGATCAACTGGCAGGACCCCAGCGTGTATTCAGCCGGCGCGCCGGGTCTTGGAAAAATGCGCACCCGGTCCGGACCAATCGTCGTGCGGGGCCGGCAGGACCAGACTCGTCGCCTCGCCGCTCACCCGGTCCGCCACCGGCGACACCGCCGCGGGGAGCCGCCTGGCCTGTGTGAACTCCCTGGGCGTGCATCCCGTCATCGCCTTGAAATCACCGCTGAGATGGGCCTGGTCGTAGAAGCCGCAGAGCGCCGCCGTCTCCGCCGCGCTCTGCCCCTGCGCGAGCAGCCGACGGGCGCGTTGCAGTCGCAGCACGCGGGCCGCCGCCTTGGGGCGAGTCCGATCTGCTCCCGAAAACGGCTCTCCAGTTGCCGTACGCTCCAGCCGACCTCCTCGGCCAGCCGCGGAACCGGAATCGCGCCGTCCGTGCGCACCAGCAGCGACCAGGCCCGCGCCACCCGCTCCGAACACGGCGTCCCGGCCTGCTGCCAGCGGTCGAACACCTCGTCGAGCAACGCGAACCGTCGCTCCCAGCTCGGCAAAGCGGCCAGCGCACCGGCGAGTTCACCGACGGGCGGGCCCAGGGTGTGGGGCAACTCATCAGGATCCACGGTGCGGTTGACGAGTTCGTACTGCGGGGTGCCGAACAGCGTGAACGCGGCCCAGGGCGCGAGCAGCACCTCGATGCCCGACATCCGCCCGCCGTGCTCGCCCACGGCCGGGGTGGTCGTGGGCCCGCAGTACACGGACACCAGCGTGTCCGGGGGCCGCCCCGCACGCGTGATGCGAACGGGTTCCCCGAACCCCAGCAGCAGGGTCGAGGCCCCGATCGGAGTCTCCAGCCGCCGGCGGGGCCGATTCATGGCAAGCCGGACCCCGCGATAACTCATCACCCCGGGCCGCAGCCGGGGATGGGGCAGGGCGAGGGCGAACTCCCAGGACCCGGCGGGCCCTTGTCCCGCCCGCATGTGCACGGCGCTGACAACCATGGGCCCCCATGCTAGGAGCGGTGAGCGCGGTTCCCTAGGGGCGCGGCGCATGCGCGGGCTTTCGGGTGGCCCGGTGCACGAAAGCGGGCGGCAGGTTCGGCGCCGGACGCCATGATCCATGTACGGGTGGACACCGGGACCCAGGGGCCCGGACGGCTGGTCCGCTTCCGGGTGGAGAACTCGGCCGGAGCCGGGGGAGGTGCCGCCGCAGAGC
Source organism: Streptomyces sp. NPDC050121 (assembly GCF_044460385.1). Taxonomy (NCBI): domain Bacteria; kingdom Bacillati; phylum Actinomycetota; class Actinomycetes; order Kitasatosporales; family Streptomycetaceae; genus Streptomyces; species Streptomyces sp. NPDC050121. The sequence goes on from NZ_JBITJV010000010.1 coordinate 135,582, forward strand.
ACTGCGCGCCGCTGCTCTCCTCCGGTCACGGACTCACCGGCATGCGCGAGCGCACCGCCCTGTACGGCGGGAGCGTCGCGGTGATCTTCGTCTACGAGAGCGGACTGGTACGGGTCGGGGACTGATCGGCGCCGGGGTCCAGCAGCCGGCGGATGCGCTCGTACTCGGCGGCCATCTCCGGTGTGGCGAGGAAGTCGTCGAGATCGGCGGAGACCTCGTAGTCGACGTCCTCGATGGAACGGATGGCGAGTTCGTAGATCTCGCCGCGCCGGTTCTCCTCCAAGTAGCTCTTCCAGTGCGCCAACGCGCTGATGACAGTGAGGATCTTGGTGTCCAGACCGTCATCGACCAGGATGCCGTCATCGATCGTCGCCAGCTTGTCGTGCAGCTCGGCGGCGCTGAGCGTCAGGACGTTCGCACAGGCGGCGGCCAGTGTGGCCCGGGCCTCTTCGGTGAGTTCGTCATCGGCCGCGTCGTGGAGCAGCTCCGGCCGCACCAGACGAGTGACCGTCGCCTCTCCGAAGGCGCGCAGGCCGTCCTCGGTGGCTCCGACGATCAGCCGATGTATGTCCGCCTCGAGTTCGCTGTAGTTCACGCCCGCAGCCTAGGCAGTCGGGCCTGTCCGGCGGATCGGGCGTCGCTGCTTTTTTCGCGACCCGATCCGTCGGACAGGCCCCAGGCGGCTACGCCCCGCAGGAGCGCAGGAACGCCCGGGTCCGCTGGGCGATCGGCAACGGCTTGTCCGGCTCGCACGGGTACATGTCCTGCTCGACGATCGCGAACAGATCGACGTCCAGCTTCTGGGCCGCCTCCAGGACGGGCCCGAGCGCCGGCACGCCCGCGGGCGGCTCGCACATCACGCCCCGCGCCACCGCCGGCCCGAACGGCACCTGGTTCGCCCGCACGTCCGCGAGGATCTCCGGGTCGACCTGCTTGAGGTGCAGGTAGCCGATCCGCTCCCCGTACGTCTCGATCAGCTTGACGCTGTCGCCGCCGCAGTACGCGTAGTGCCCGGTGTCCAGGCACAGCGACACCAGGTCGGAGTCCGTGCCGTCCAGGAACCGGACGACGTTCTCCTCGCTGTCGATGTGGGTGTCGGCGTGCGGGTGGACGACGATCTGCAGCCCGTACCGCTCCCGCACCTCCTTGCCCAGCCGTTCGGTCAGCGAGGTCAGGTTGCGCCACTGCTCGGGCGTCAGCGTGTCCGGCTCCAGCACCTCGCCGGTCTTGTCGTCCCGCCAGAAGGACGGGATGACGACGAGGTGCCTGGCGCCCATGGCCTGGGCGAGGACCGCGTTGTCCGCGACGTGCGCCCAGGTCTTCTCCCAGACGGCCTCGCCGTGGTGCAGCCCGGTGAAGACCGTGCCCGCCGACACCTTCAGGCCACGCCTGGACGTCTCCTCGGTGAGGACTGCGGGATCGGTCGGCAGGTACCCGTAGGGGCCGAGCTCGATCCACTCGTAGCCGGACTGCGCGACCTCGTCGAGGAAGCGCTGCCAGGGAACCTGGGCGGGATCGTCCGGGAACCAGACGCCCCAGCTGTCGGGGGCCGAACCGACCCGGATACGGGAAAGTGAGGACTGAGGTGACAACGACGTCATGGGCGTCAGAGTGCGGTCTCCCCGAAGGGGGTGTCAAGGGCTGGTCCGAATGTCTGGACAAAACATTGACAGGGTCGGTCGACCGGGGCTACAAAGCCGTGAGAGCCGATACGGGGACGTGGGCCGGGACGCGCCACGAGCGGCGTCACGAGCGGCGTCATGAGCGGCGTCACGGGGACGAGCCGATACGAAGGGAACTCGATGGCGTACGACCTGATCACCATGGGGCGGATAGGAGTGGACCTCTATCCGTTGCAGACGGGCGTCCCACTCCCGCAGGTCACGTCCTTCGGGAAGTTCCTGGGGGGATCGGCCACCAACGTCGCCGTCGCCGCCGCGCGGCTCGGCCGGGACACGGCGGTGATCTCCCGCACCGGCGACGACCCCTTCGGCGTCTACCTGCACGAGGCGCTGCGCGGCTTCGGCGTCGACGACCGCTGGGTCACCTCGGTGCCCGGCCTGCCGACGCCCGTCACCTTCTGCGAGGTCTTCCCGCCGGACGACTTCCCGCTGTACTTCTACCGGCAGCCCAAGGCGCCGGACCTGGAGATCGACGCCCATGAGCTCGACCTCGACGCGGTCCGCGAGACCCGCGTCTTCTGGGTCACCGGCACCGGCCTGAGCGAGGAGCCGAGCCGTACGGCGACCCTCGCCGCCCTCGCCCACCGGGCCAAGGCCAACGCCACGGTCTTCGACCTCGACTGGCGGCCGATGTTCTGGTCCGACCCGGACGCGGCCCGCCCGTTCTACACCGAGGCCCTGAAACACACCACCGTCGCCGTCGGCAACCTCGACGAGGTGGAGGTCGCCACCGGTGTGCGCGAGCCGCAGGCGGCGGCGCAGGCGCTGCTGGACGCGGGCGTCGAGCTCGCCGTCGTCAAGCAGGGACCCAAGGGTGTCCTGGCCGTCAACAGCAAGGGCGAGTCCGCCGAGGTCCCGCCGCTGCCGGTGAACGTCCTCAACGGCCTCGGCGCGGGTGACGCCTTCGGCGGCTCCCTCTGCCACGGCCTGCTGGCCGGCTGGGACCTGGAGAAGACCATGCGCCACGCCAACGCGGCCGGCGCCATCGTCGCCTCCCGGCTGGAGTGCTCCTCCGCGATGCCGACACCGGCCGAAGTGGAAGCGGCGCTCGAGGCAGGAGCGGTCCTGTGACGACCGTCGACGTATCCGAACTCGTCCGGCTGCGCACGCGGCACCCCGAGGCCATCGCCGAGGCGGCCGCCCGCCGCCCGCGCAGGGCGCTCCTCAACGACGCCGGCCGGCTGATGATCGTCGCCGCCGACCACCCGGCCCGGGGCGCGCTCGGCGTCGGCGAGAACAAGCTGGCCATGGCCAACCGCGCCGACCTGCTCGCACGCCTGGTCCTCGCGCTGTCCCGCCCCGGCGTGGACGGTGTCCTCGCGACCGCCGACATCCTGGACGACCTGCTGCTCCTGGGCGCCCTCGACGGCAAGGTCGTCATGGGCTCGCTGAACCGGGGCGGCCTCCAGGGTTCCGTCTTCGAGCTGGACGACCGCTTCACCGGTCACCGCCCCGAGGACATCGAGCGCCTGAACTTCGACGCGGGCAAGCTGCTCCTGCGCATCGACTACGACGACCCGGGCTCCCTCACCACCCTGGAGTCCACGGCCCGCGCCATCGACGACATGGCCGCCCGTGAACTCCCCCTCTTCGTCGAGCCGTTCATCAGCCGGCGCACCCCCGACGGCAAGGTGCGCAACGACCTCTGCGCCGAGGCCGTCACCAAGTCGATCGCCATCGCCTCGGGTCTGGGCGGCACCTCGGCCTACACCTGGCTGAAGGTCCCCGTCACCGACAACCCCGATGACATGGCCGAGGTCATGGAGACGTCCACGCTGCCCGCCGTCCTGCTGGGCGGCGAGGTCGGCGACGACCAGGACGGCGCGTACGAGAAGTGGCGCGGCGCGCTGCAACTCCCCACCGTCCGGGGCCTGGTGGTCGGCCGCTCGCTGCTGTACCCGGCGGACGGGGACGTCGCCGCCGCCGTGGACACCGCCGTAGGACTGCTGTGAGGGCCGCATGACGAACCGAGAGCCGCACCACGACCTGTACGTTCCCAAGGGGGCGACCGCCGGCGCGCACTACGCGCTCGACATCGACCCCGAGCGGGCCGGCTGGACCTACAGCAGCCTGCGGATCATCGAGCTGGAGCCGGGGGCCACACACCTCTTCACCACCGGCGACAGCGAGTGGATCGTGCTTCCGCTGGAAGGCGGATGTACGGTGCACACCGCGAATGAAGAGTTCCAACTCCTGGGCAGGGAAACGGTGTTCGCGTCGGTCACCGACTTCGCGTACGTTCCCCGCGACGCCCGGGTCACGATCGCCTCCGGCGCGGGAGGCCGCTTCGCCCTGGCAGGAGCGAAGTGCGAGCGACAACTCCCCGCCCGCTACGGCCCCGCGCCGGAGGTCCCCGTCGAAGAGCGCGGCAGCGGCACCCAGTTGCGTCAGGTGCGCAACTTCGCCTCCGCCGACGCCTTCGACTGCGACAAGCTGATCGCCGTCGAGGTGATCACCCCGGGCGGCAACTGGTCCTCGTACCCGCCGCACAAGCACGACGAGCACCGGCCGGGCGAGGAGGCCGAGCTCGAGGAGATCTACTACTTCGAGATCGACGGCCCGCACGGTTTCGGCTACCAGCGCGTGTCCCCCTCGCGCGAGGGCGGCTCCGACGTCCTCGCCGAGGTCCGCTCCGGCGACGCCGTCCTCGTCCCCGACGGCTGGCACGGCCCGTCGATCGCCCAGCCCGGGCACGCCATGTACTACCTGAACGTCATGGCCGGACCCGGCGAGACCCGGGAGTGGCGGATCTGCTTCCACCCGGACCACACGGAGGGTTACCGATGACCATCAGGCTTACGGTCGCCCAGGCGCTCGTCCGCTTCCTCGCCGTCCAGTACACGGAGCGCGACGGCGTACGGCAGCGGCTGATCGGCGCGACCTGGGGCATCTTCGGCCACGGCAACGTCGCGGGCCTCGGCCAGGCGCTGATCGAGTACGGCGACGACATGCCGTTCCACCAGGGCCGCAACGAGCAGTCGATGGTGCACGCGGCCGTCGGGTACGCCCGCCAGTCCAACCGCCTGTCCACGCACGCCGTGACGACGTCCATCGGCCCCGGCGCGACCAACCTGGTCACCGGCGCCGCCCTGGCCACCGTCAACCACCTGCCGGTCCTGCTCCTGCCCGGCGACATCTTCGCGACCCGCGTCGCCGACCCCGTCCTCCAGCAGCTCGAGGTCCCCTACGCGGGCGATGTGTCGGTCAACGACTCCCTGCGCCCGGTGTCGAGGTACTTCGACCGGATCACCCGGCCCGAGGCCCTGATCCCGGCCGCCCTGCAGGCCATGCGCGTCCTCACCGACCCGGTGGAGACGGGCGCGGTCACCCTGGCGATGCCCCAGGACGTCCAGGCCGAGGCGTACGACTGGCCCGAGGAGTTCTTCGCCGAGCGCACCTGGGCCGTACGACGTCCGGGCGCCGACCCCGCCGAACTCGCCGAGGCGGTCCGGGCGATCAGGTCGGCCAGGCGGCCGCTCGTCGTCGCGGGCGGCGGTGTGCACCACAGCCGCGCCGAGGAGGCTCTCGCCGAGTTCGCCGAGGCCACCGGCATCCCGGTCGCCTCCACCCAGGCCGGCAAGGGCTCCCTGCGCTACGACCATCCGCAGGACGTGGGCGGCGTCGGCCACACCGGCACCGCCACCGCCGACGAACTCGCCCGCACCGCCGACCTGATCATCGGCGTGGGCACCCGCTACACCGACTTCACCACGGCCTCGGGCACCCTGTTCCAGGGCGACGGCGTGCGCTTCCTCAACCTCAACGTCGCCCCCTTCGACGGCCACAAGCTCGGTGGTCTGCCCCTCGTGGCGGACGCCCGCAGCGGCCTGGGCGAGCTGACCGAGGCCCTCCAACTGCACGAGCACCGGGTCGCGGACGCGTACGTCAGCGAGTACTCCGAGGACAAGGAGCGCTGGGAGCAGCGCGTCGACGCCTGCTACGAGGCCGACGAGCCCGACGTCCGTCCGACGCAGCCGCAGGTGCTCGGCGCGCTCGACGCCCTCGCCGACGAGTCCGACGTGATCATCAACGCGGCCGGTTCGCTCCCCGGCGACCTGCACAAACTCTGGCGGACGCGCTCTAAGGACCAGTACCACCTGGAGTACGGCTACTCCTGCATGGGGTACGAGATCCCGGCGGCGATCGGCGTGAAGCTGGCCGCTCCCGAGCGCAATGTCTGGGCGCTGGTCGGCGACGGCACCTATCTGATGATGCCGACGGAGATCGTGACGGCCGTGCAGGAGGGGATCGCGATCAAGATCCTGCTCGTGCAGAACCACGGCTACGCCTCGATCGGCGGGCTCTCGGAGTCCGTCGGCGGTGAGCGGTTCGGCACCGCGTACCGGTTCACCTCCGAGGACGGCACCTTCACGGGCGCGCCGCTCCCCGTCGACCTGGCCGCCAACGTGGCCAGCCTGGGCATGCGCGTGCTGCGCGCGAAGACCGTCCGCGAACTGCGCGAGGCCCTCGCCGAGGCACGCCACGCCGACACTCCCACTTGTGTCTACGTCGAGACCGAAACGGCCGACACTGTGTCGGGCCCGCCGCCGGCGCAGGCCTGGTGGGATGTACCTGTCGCCGAAACCGCGACCCGACCGTCCGCGGTGAAGGCACGAGAGCTGTACGAACGGCACGTCTCTACCCGACGCCACCATCTGTGAAGGAGTACTCGGTCATGACGAAGATCGTCAACCACTGGATCGGCGGCAAGCCCGTCGAGGGCGCGTCGGGTACCTACGGCCCCGTCACCGACCCGGCGACCGGCGCGGTCACCACGAAGGTCGCGTTCGCGACCGTCGACGAGGTCGACGCGGCCGTGGCCGCCGCCAAGGACGCCTACGCCGGCTGGGGCACGTCCTCGCTGGCCAAGCGCAGCACCATCCTGTTCAAGTTCCGGGCGCTGCTGGACGCCAACCGGGACGCGATCGCCGAGTTGATCACCGCCGAGCACGGCAAGGTGCACAGCGACGCGCTGGGCGAGGTCGCGCGCGGCCTGGAGATCGTCGACCTGGCGTGCGGGATCACCGTGCAGCTGAAGGGCGAGCTGTCGACCGAGGTGGCCAGCCGCGTGGACGTCTCGTCCATCCGCCAGCCGCTGGGCGTCGTCGCCGGCATCACGCCGTTCAACTTCCCGGCGATGGTCCCGATGTGGATGTTCCCGATCGCCATCGCGTGCGGCAACACGTTCGTGCTGAAGCCGTCCGAGAAGGACCCGTCGGCCTCCCTCAAGCTCGCCGAGCTGCTGGCCGAGGCGGGTCTGCCCGACGGCGTGTTCAACGTCGTCAACGGCGACAAGGTGGCCGTCGACCGCCTGCTGGAGCACCCGGACGTCAAGGCGGTGTCCTTCGTCGGCTCGACGCCGATCGCCCGCTACATCCACACCACGGCCTCCGCGAACCACAAGCGGGTCCAGGCCCTCGGCGGCGCGAAGAACCACATGCTGGTCCTCCCGGACGCGGACCTGGACGCGGCCGCCGACGCCGCCGTGTCCGCCGCCTACGGCTCGGCGGGCGAGCGCTGCATGGCGATCTCCGCGGTCGTGGCGGTCGGCGCGATCGGCGACGAGCTGGTGGAGAAGATCCGCGAGCGCGCCGAGAAGATCAAGATCGGTCCGGGCAACGACCCGACGAGCGAGATGGGCCCGCTGATCACCGCCGTCCACCGCGACAAGGTGGCGTCGTACGTGACGGGCGCGGCGGCCGAGGGCGCCGAGGTCGTCCTCGACGGCACCGGCCACACGGTCGAGGGCTTCGAGGACGGCCACTGGATCGGCATCTCGCTCCTCGACAAGGTGCCGACGACCGCGAAGGCCTACCAGGACGAGATCTTCGGCCCGGTGCTGTGCGTGCTCCGCGTGGACACCTACGAAGAGGGCGTGGCGCTGATCAACAGCTCTCCCTTCGGCAACGGCACCGCGATCTTCACCCGGGACGGCGGCGCGGCCCGCCGCTTCCAGCTGGAGATCGAGGCCGGCATGGTCGGCGTGAACGTCCCGATCCCGGTCCCTGTCGGCTACCACAGCTTCGGCGGCTGGAAGGACTCGCTCTTCGGCGACCACCACATCTACGGCAACGACGGCACGCACTTCTACACCCGCGGCAAGGTCGTCACCACCCGCTGGCCCGACCCGGCCGACGCCCCCGCCGGCGTCGACCTGGGCTTCCCGCGCAACCACTGAGGCGGCACGGCGCCCTGCCTCTCCGAGGGGAGGCAGGGCGCCGTCGTGTCCGGGTTCAGCTCTGCTGCTTCTGGGCGTTCTTCATGGTCTCGGTGAGGTCGGCGGTCTGCGCGGCCGGCGGGGCCTTGATCGCGGTGGTGGCGCCGAACTTGTCGAAGTCCATGGTCACGTTCACCTTGCCGATCCGCTCCTTCAGGCGGACCGGCAGGTCCTTGGCGTCGAGCCACACGTCCAGCGTCATCGATTCGGCGCCGCCGGTCAGCGAGCTCATGCCGTCACTGCCGAAGGCCTTCTTGAACTTCCCCATCTGCGCCTGGTCGACGACGGCCCGGTAGTGGGTCGTGCTCCGCCCGTCGACGGTCTGCTTGCCGAGGTCCTCGACGTCGTTCGCGTACTTGAGGGACTTCATCGAGGCCGCCGGGTTGCCCCCGCCGCTCCCGGTGAACGCCTGGGCGCCCTTGTCGCCGAAGAGCACCGACGCGTCGATCCTCATCCACTCCTTGCCCTTGAGCGGGCCGGAGGCCTGGGGGTCGACGTCGTAGTAGTAGGAGCCGTCCACGAACAGCATCCGGATCGTCGCGCTGTCCTGGAGTTGCTGCATGTTCGCGGCCTTGGTGTCCATCTGGACGTCCATCGCCATGCCGTCGCCCCAGGAGTACGTGCCGTTCATGGCGACCGGGGCGCCCGTGCCGATGTCGGTGCTCATCCTGACCTCTGCCGAGCCGAGCTGCTCGGTCCGGTCCGTCGCCCGCGTCAGCGCCGCCATGATCGCCGCGCTCGGGTCCACGGCCTTGGCCGCCCCCTTGGCCGCCTCCGTGCCGCATCCCGCGGTCGTCACGAGCACCGCCGCCGTGACCCCTGCCCAGGCAGCACCGTACTTCGCCTTCATGCGTCCCCACCCCTGTGAATCGTCTGTGTCCCCCGCACCCTAACGACACACACTGACATGTCCGCGTCCTGAATGTCCGCAGGTTTTCCCGCCGCCCGTTCCCGCGGACGCGCAGGTCCGGTACTGCGGCTGGAGTACGCCGACGGGGCGCGTACGCCCCGGGGAGGGCCCGCAGTTCGGTCCCCGGTCGGCGGCTCCCCGACAGTTTCACCCCGTACCGTTGAAGCATGGATCTTCGACCGCCCCGTCTGCGAGGGCTGCTTCGGGGGCCCCGGAGGCTACTGGCCGCCGGGGCCGCCGTCGTCGTACTCGCCGGCGCCGGCACATGGACGGCGGCCGTCGCCTCCGACGACGCACCGCAGGTACACCGCGCCGACCGGCTGATGGCCGTGGACGGGGTGAAGCTGGACACCTCCTACTTCACCGCCGGCGGCTCGGGCCGCCGCCCCGCCGTCCTCCTCGGACACGGCTTCGGCGGCAGCAAGGACGACGTCCGGCAGCAGGCCGAGAAGCTCGCCCGCGACGGATACGCGGTGCTGACCTGGTCCGCGCGCGGCTTCGGCGGTTCCACCGGCAAGATCGGCCTGAACGACCCGAAGGGCGAGGTCGCCGACGTCTCGAAGCTGATCGACTGGCTGGCCGAGCAGCCGCAGGTCCAGCTCGACAAGGCCGGCGACCCGCGCGTCGGCGTGGCCGGCGCCTCCTACGGCGGCGCGATCTCCCTGCTCGCCGCCGGGTACGACGCCCGCGTCGACGCCATCGCCCCCTCGATCACCTACTGGAACCTCGCGGACGCGCTGTTCCCCGACGGCGTCTTCAAGAAGCTGTGGGCCGGCATCTTCTTCAACACCGGCGGCGGCGCAGCCCACTTCGAACCCGCGCTGGCCGCGATGTACGACCGGGTGGCCGAGTCCGGCGCCCCCGACGCCGCCGCCCGCAAGCTGCTCGAAGAGCGCTCCCCGTCGGCCGTCGCCGACCGCATCAAGGTCCCCACCCTCCTCATCCAGGGCCAGACCGACTCCCTCTTCACCCTCGCCCAGTCCGACGCCGCCGAGAAGGCGATCCGCGCGAACGGCGCGCCCGTCGACGTCGACTGGATCGCGGGCGGCCACGACGGCGGCGATCTGGAGGCGAGCCGCGTACAGAACCGGGTGCGGTCCTGGTTCGACCGGTATCTGAAGGTCGACAAGTCCGCCGACACCGGCCCCGCGTTCCGCGTCACCCGCACCGGAGGAGTCGACTCCACCGACGGCGCCGCCCTGCTCAGGGGCGCGAGCGCGGACAGCTACCCCGGCCTGGAGAGCGGCGAGCGCACCTTCGCGCTGACCGGCCGCCGCGAGGAGCAGTCCTTCGCCAACCCGGCCGGCGCCAGCCCGCCCGCCGTCTCCGCCCTGCCCGGCCTCGGCGGCGGCGGCCTCTCCCAGCTGTCCTCCCTCGGCGTCGGCGTCTCCCTCGACTTCCCCGGCCAGTTCGCCGCCTTCGACTCCGCGCCGGTCACCGGCGACCTGCGCATCACCGGCTCCCCGACGGTCACCGTCCACGTGAGGTCGACGTCCGACCAGGCCGTCCTCTTCGCCAAGGTCTACGACGTCGGCGCCGACGGCACCCGGCAGGTGCTGCCCTCCCAGCTCGTCGCCCCGGTCCGCGTCGAGGGCGCCAAGGCCGGCAAGGACGTCACGATCACGCTCCCGGCGATCGACCACAAGGTCGACGACGGCCACCGCCTGCGCCTGGTCCTCGCCTCCACCGACCTCGGCTACGCCTCCCCGGTGACCCCGGCGACGTACACCGTGTCCCTGAAGGGCGACCTCGAGGTCCCGACCGCCCCGGCCGTGACGACCGCGGCCGCCCCCCTCCCGTCCTGGGTGTGGTGGCTGCCCCCAGCGGGCGCGGCCGTGGCGCTGGCCCTGCTGCTGACGGCCCGCCGCCGCACCGCCATGCCCGCGCCCGACCCGGCGCTCGCCGAGGTCCCGCTGCAGATCACCGACCTGAGCAAGAAGTACGCGAACGGCGACCGCTACAGCGTCCGCGACCTCTCCTTCCGCGTCGAGAAGGGCCAGGTCCTCGGCCTGCTCGGCCCGAACGGCGCGGGCAAGACGACGACGCTGCGGATGCTGATGGGCCTGATCCAGCCCGACGACGGCGAGGTCCGCGTCTTCGGCCACGCCATCCGCCCGGGCGCCCCCGTCCTCTCCCGCGTCGGCTCCTTCGTCGAGGGCGCCGGCTTCCTCCCGCACCTCACCGGCCGGGAGAACCTGGAGCTGTACTGGCAGGCCACCGGCCGCCCCGCCGAGGACGCCCACCTCGCGGAAGCCCTGGAGATCGCCGGCCTCGGCGACGCCCTCGCCCGCGCGGTGCGCACCTACTCCCAGGGCATGCGCCAGCGCCTGGCCATCGCCCAGGCCATGCTGGGCCTGCCGGACCTGCTCATCCTCGACGAACCGACCAACGGCCTCGACCCGCCGCAGATCCGCGAGATGCGCGAGGTGATGATCCGCTACGCGGCCGCCGGCCGCACGGTGATCGTCTCCAGCCATCTCCTGTCCGAGGTCGAGCAGTCCTGCACGCACCTCGTCGTCATGGACCGCGGCAAACTGGTCCAGGCCGGCCCGGTCGCCGAGATCGTCGGCTCCGGCGACACCCTCCTCGTCGGCACCGCCACCCCCGTGGACGAGCCGATCGTCGAGAAGATCGCCGCCCTGCCCGGCGTGGCCTCCGCGGCCCCCGTCGACGAGGGTCTGCTGGTCCGCCTGGACGCCGACGGCACCGCCCAGCGCCTGGTCACCGAACTCGTCCGGCTCGACGTGCCGGTCACCTCGATCGGCCCGCACCGCCGCCTGGAGGACGCCTTCCTCACCCTGATCGGAGGTTCCGCATGAGCACCCTCACCGAGGTCGCCTCCGGCTACCAGGCAGGCCGCACCCTGCCGCTGCGCGTCGAACTGGTCCGCCAGCTCAAGCGCCGCCGCACGCTGGTCATGGGCGGCATCCTCGCCGTCCTGCCGTTCGTCCTGCTCATCGCGTTCGCGATCGGCGGCGAGCCCGGCGGCCGCAACGGCCAGGTCACCCTGATGGACACGGCCACCGCGTCCGGCGCCAACTTCGCCGCGGTCAACCTGTTCGTGTCGGCGGGCTTCCTGCTCGTCATCCCGGTCGCCCTGTTCTGCGGGGACACGGTCGCCTCGGAGGCCGGCTGGTCCTCCCTGCGCTACCTCCTCGCCGCACCCGTGCCCCGGGCCCGCCTGCTGTGGTCCAAGCTCGTCGTGGGCCTCGGCCTCAGCCTGGCCGCGATGGTGCTGCTGCCGGTCGTCGCCCTCGCCGTCGGCACCGCCGCATACGGCTGGGGCCCGCTGGAACTCCCCACGGGCGGCTCGCTCGACTCGGGCACGGCGGCCGGGCGGCTCGTGGTCGTCGTCGGGTACGTCTTCGTCTCCCAACTGGTCACCGCGGGGCTGGCGTTCTGGCTCTCGACGAAGACCGACGCCCCCCTCGGCGCGGTCGGCGGCGCGGTCGGCCTGACCATCGTCGGCAACGTCCTGGACGCCGTCACGGCCCTCGGCGACTGGCGCGACTTCCTGCCCGCCCACTGGCAGTTCGCCTGGGCCGACGCCGTCCAGCCCACCCCCGAGTGGTCCGGCATGATCCAGGGCACCGCCGTCTCCGTAACGTACGCCCTGGTCCTGTTCGCCCTGGCCTTCCGCGGTTTCGCCCGCAAGGACGTCGTCTCCTAGGTCACCGGAGGATCACCCACCGGTCTCGAACACCGGCGTTCGTGCCCACTTCGAGACATATCCGAAACACCCCGTGGCGCACGTTCCGGCCCCCTGCCCCGTCACAGTCACAGACGTCGACGGAAACAGGGGGCACAGGACATGAAGACGCACCGCACGCCACGACTGCTCGCGTTCACGGCGGCCACCGCCCTGCTCCTCACCGGCTGCGGCGCAGGCGACTCCAGCGGCAGCAAGGCCTCGGACGGGGCGCGGGGCGGCAAGGCCTTCCCCGCGCCGAGCGCACCCCGCGGCACCGAGGACGACGCGGCCGAGAACGACAGGGCAGACCCCGACCACCTCTCCACCTTCGCCCTCGACGTCGACACGGCGTCCTACGGCTACGCCCGCCGCACCCTCGCCGACGGCCGCCGCCCCGACCCCTCGACCATCCGCCCCGAGGAGTTCGTCAACAGCTTCCGCCAGGACTACGAACGCCCCGACGGCAACGGATTCTCGGTCACCGTCGACGGCGCCCGCACCGGCGACGACGACTGGTCCCTGGTCCGCGTGGGCCTGGCCACCCGCACCGCCAAGAAGCAGGGCGAACGCCCGCCCGCAGCCCTCACCTTCGTCATCGACGTCTCCGGCTCGATGGGCGAACCAGGCCGCCTGGACCTCGCCAAGTCCTCCCTGGACACGATGACCGACCGCCTGCGCGACGACGACTCCGTAGCGATCGTCACCTTCAGCGGCGACGCCAAGACCGTCCTGCCGATGACCCGCCTCGGCGACGGCAAGGGCCGCAACCGAGTCCACGACGCCGTCGACGGCCTGGAGCCCGACGACTCCACCAACCTCGGCGCCGGCGTCGAGACCGGCTACGCCACCGCCGTCGAAGGCCTGCGCAAGGGCGCCACCAACCGCGTCGTCCTCATCTCCGACGCCCTCGCCAACACCGGGGACACCGACGCCGACGCCATCCTGGAACGCATCGACACCGCCCGCCGCGAACACGGCATCACCCTCTTCGGCGTCGGCGTCGGCAGCGACTACGGCGACGCCCTGATGGAACGCCTCGCCGACAAGGGCGACGGCCAAACCGCCTACGTCGCCACCGCGGACGACGCGACCAAGGTGTTCTCCACCGACCTCCCGCAGAACGTCGACCTCACCGCCCGCGACGCCAAGGCCCAGGTCGCCTTCGACCCCGAGACGGTCGCCGACTTCCGCCTCGTCGGCTACGACGACCGCCGCGTCGCCGACGACGACTTCCGCGACGACCGCGTCGACGGCGGCGAGATCGGCCCCGGCCACACGGTCACCGCCCTCTACGCCGTCCGCACCAGGCCGGGCGCCGACGGCCACCTCGCCAGCGCCACCGTCCGCTGGCTCGACCCCGACACCCGCACCCCGCACGAGACCACCGGCCAACTGGAGACCGGCGCCCTGCACGACGACCTCGCCGACGCCTCCGCCCGCTTCCAGGTCACCGCCACCGCCGCCTACTTCGCCGACGCCCTGCGCGAGGGCGACCACCCCCTCCCGGACGCCCCCGGCCTGTCCGAACTCGCCGACCGCGCCGACACCTTGGCGAGGAAGACCGAGGACAAGCAGGTGAGCGACCTCGCCGACGCGATCGGCCGGGCCCGCGAACTCGGCGTCTAGGGCCTGTCCGGCGGATCATGCCGCAGACGCGGGGGATGGCACGCCCTCCCCCACTCTCGGCTGCGCTCGAGCGGGGGGACCCCCATCGCGTCGACGCCCTCCTCCGCCTTGCAGTTGGACGCACCATCCCCCGCTCACCTGCGTCGATCAGGTGCCGCTGCTTTCCTGCGACCTGATCCGCCGGACAGGCCCTAGCCGCACACAGGACGACACGCGAAACGGCGGGTCACCGGAGAACCGGTGACCCGCCGTTTCGCGGTACGCCAGATGCGGCGGCTCAGCCGTTGTGCACGCCATTGGCCGAGAGGAACGAGATGTCGTCCAGGACGTGCGAGAGCGGGTCGTCGCCCTTGGCCTGGGTGGAGTTCTCGGCACACTGCTGGTTCTGCGACGACGACAGGATCGGGACGTCCTGGAGCAGCGCGCCGGGGCCCGGGGACGTGGCAGTGTTGATCTTGGTCGGCAGGGCGAGGCAGGGCTTGTTCAGCGAACCCTGAACCAGCGAGAGCTGCGGGCTCTCGTTGCCGAACGTGGCCGAGTTACCGAACTTCGACGAGGCGCCGTTGCCACTGGCGGAGGTGGTGCCGGTGTCGTCGCCGACGGCCAGGGCCTGGGGCGCGGCCGCGACCGCGACACCGGCCAGGGATGCGGCGACCGCCGCGGTTGCCCACAGCTTCTTCATGTTGTTTCCCTTCGAAAAAGCGGACTCCGGGGGAGGAGCTGCGTGATCACCAACGCGCCGCCCCCGCCCGGGGTTGCGTGCTGTGCCCCGATCGGCCCAGCGCATGGCGTGCGACGGCGGCGCGCCCCTCATGCGCACGCGTACGAGCTCCCCCGCACCGCCACCGTGCTGCCGAGGACGGTCGGCGGGTCGTTCGGCG
Source organism: Streptomyces sp. NPDC050121 (assembly GCF_044460385.1). NCBI lineage: Bacteria > Bacillati > Actinomycetota > Actinomycetes > Kitasatosporales > Streptomycetaceae > Streptomyces > Streptomyces sp. NPDC050121. The sequence goes on from NZ_JBITJV010000010.1 coordinate 150,589, forward strand.
CCGGGTTCGCACCCTTCGCCACCAGCGGCCGGTCCTCGCGCACCTGCGCGAAGAGCGCGTCCGTGCGCCCCCGGTCCCAGACCAGCGCCGCGCCGATGCCCAGCTCGGGCGGGGCGAACCCGGAGATCGGCACCGTCGTGAACTCCGTCGCCGAGGCCGGCAGCCGGTGCAGTACGGCCGCCAGCTCCACGAGCTCGGACACGCTGAAGCCCTGAGGGCCCGACCCGAGCAGCGTGCGCACCAGGTGCCGCGTGCGCGCCGGGTCGGTGAGCAGCCTGCCCGCCTGGAGCCCCCGCAACGCCTGGACGAGGAAGCGCTGCTGACGCTGGATCCGGCCCAGGTCGGCACTGTCGTCGACATGGCGCGAGCGGACGTACTGCAGGGCCTGCCCGCCGTGGAGCCGGTGCGTGCCGGGTCCGAGGTCGAGCTTGGTCGCGGAGTCCCTGAGCCGCCGCGGTGTGCACACCTTGACGCCGCCGGCCTCGTCCACGCTGTCGATGAACCGCCGGAAGTCCACCTGGACGAACCGGTCGATGCTCACCTTGGTCATCGACTCCACGGTCCGGATCGCGAGCTCCGGACCGCCCTCCTGATAGGCCGCGTTGATCTTCGCCGGATGCGCAGGCCGTTGCACGCCGCCCGCCCCGGCGGGGTTCGGCGGAATCTCCGCGGCGGAGTCGCGGGGAATGCCGATCACGCTGACGCGGTCCCGGCGGGCCGAGAGATGGATCAACATGAGGACGTCCGTGCAGCCGCAGGGCTGTCCACCGGCGTGGAAATCGTGCTTCTCGGCGGCGCTGATGGTGTCCCGTTCGTCAGTGCCCATCAACAGGATGTTCATCGCGCCCGGAGCGTGTTCCCGGCCGGGGAGTGCGGAACTGCCGAGCAGCACGCCGGTCGTGATCAGGACGATTCCCGGAATCATCAGACGACGCGGCCAAAGGTTCTTCTTCGTTTTCACACGCCGCACGCTAGAACAGCGGGCCGCCGATGATCCGGCGGCCCGCTGTCCGGGCGGAGAAAATACCCCGGGGGCCGCGAAAAGAGACCCCGTTCAACCCTTGGGGTCAGTGGTTGCCAGCGCCATTGGCCGAGAGGAGCGCGATGTCGTCCAGGACGTGCGAGAGCGGGTCGTCGCCCTTGGCCTGGGTGGAGTTCTCGACACACTGCTGGTTCTGCGACGACGACAGGATCGGGACGTCCTGGAGCAGCGCGCCGGGGCCCGGGGACGTGGCAGTGTTGAGCTTGCTCGGCAGGGCGAGGCAGGGCTTGTTCAGCGAACCCTGAATCAGCGCCATCTGCGGGCTCATGTTGCCGAAGGTGGCCGAGTTGCCGAACGACTCGCTGGCACCGTTGCCGCTGGCGGACGTGGTGCCGCTGTCGTTGCCGGTGGCGAGCGCGGGGGCGGCGGCAGCGGCGGAGGCGCCGACGACGGAAACGGCGACCGCGGCAGCGGCCAGTACCTTCTTGATCACTTGATTAGGTCCCTTCGATGAGAAGCCCCGTCCACCGGAGCGTGCTGACCAACTTCCGGCCGCCCGCTTTGGTTCCTCGGCTTCACCTCAATGGCCCATTGAACAAACTGTTTCCACCCCACCTTTGAAGACGTTCGAGTGATCTCTCCTCGTCGCGCGTTTGTCCGTTTATCGCAGCGTCTATCTCTCGTTCGTAGCCTGCAGGTCATGGTGCGAGCTCTTCCGGTTGTGCTCGCTCGGTTCTTTCGACCGTCATCACGGCATGACCGCAGAGAAGGGAATAACATGAAGAAGACCGCTGCTGTTGTCGCGGGTCTTGTCCTGGCCCTCGGAGGAGCCGCCCCAGCCTTCGCCGACGCCGACGCCAACGCTGCCGCCATCGGTTCCTCGGGATTCCTCTCCGGCAACGTGTTCCAGATGCCGATTCATCACCAGGTCAACGTGTGCGGCAACAGTGGGTGGGGCCTTTACAGTCTGCTGAGCCCGAGTATCGGCACCGTCTGCGTCAACGACTGACGATGCCGTCACTCCAGCCGTCCGGCTGGGTCGAGGTCGGCCTTGGACGACGTGCTGTGCGTTCCAAGGCCGGCTTCCCCTCGCCGACTCGCGCGGAGCTGCCGGCCGCCTCGGGTGTCAGCGCGTTGCTCATCGGGGGCGGCGCCGTCCCGTACCGGCGTGGCAGGGCAGCGTCCCGTCGCTGAACGTGCCGGGTGCCGGACGCCCTCACGGACGGCACCCGTGCGCCACCTCGCTCAGCCCCGTACGGCCTCCGTCGCCCCGTGCCGGCCCGGCGCCGGGATCGCGCCGCCCGGCACACCCGTGCGCAGCCGGCGCCGGACGCCTCGGACGAGGGCGCCCGCGGTGAACGTCGCGCCGTGGACGAAGCGCATCGCCGGGCCGAAGCCCGCCGCCGTCACCAGGCCGGCCATGAACAGGCCGGGGTGGGACGACTCGAAGTCCCGGCCCACCTCGGGGGAGCCGTCGGCCACCGTGGCCAGTGCGCCGCGCAGATCGCCGGAGAGCAGTCCGAGCCGGTCGCGGGTCGCCTTGAAGCCGGTGGCCGCGATCACATGCTCGGTCTCGAAGGAGTCCGCTCCCGTCACCTCCAGCCGTACCCCGCCCGGCACAGCCCGCGCCGCCGTCACCTCGTGGTCGAGGCGCACCTCCACGGAGCCCTCGACCCGGTCCCGCACCCACCACGCGCCGGCCGGTCCGAGCGCCGTCGCCGCGATCCGCGCCCGGGTCGGCTCCGGGAGCCGGCGGTACAGGCCGGGGCGCTCGGCGTAGAACCAGTTGCGCCAGCCGGAGCCCAGTCCGCTGTGCGGGGAGCGGGCCGACTGCCACCACGGGCGCTCCCAGGGCGGCGGCACATCGTTCCAGGACAGCCGGTCGGCGCGGGCCAACACCCTTACCCGGGTGTCCTGTTCGGCGAGCAGGGCGGCCGTCTCCAGGGCCGCCTGGCCGCCGCCGATCACCGTGACGTCCCGGCCGCGGAAGCGCCCGAGGTCGCCGTGGTGGCTGCTGTGCGTGACCAGGTCGGGGGTAAGGCCGCGCAGGGCGGCCGGGATCTCGACGAACGGCATCACACCGACGGCGAGGGCGACCGTCCGGGCCTGGACGCTCTCGCCGTCGTCGGTGACCGCCTCGAAGCCGCCCGGCACTGCGGCGATCCGGGTGACCGTGCGCTCGTCGACGTCCGGGACGGCGTTGCGGGCGAACCACAGGCCGTACTCGGCGAACATCTCGACCGGGATGGGCTCCCCGTGCCGGGCCGTGACGCCCTGGGTCTCGCAGTAGAGGTCGAGCCGCCAACGGGCCGCGGGGTCGGAGAGGTTGGAGGCCCACGGCTCGGACTTGAGGAACATCCCGCCCGGCATGTTGTCGCGCCAGGAGGCCATCGGCCGGCCGAAGACGCGCAGGCTCAGCCCGGCGGTCGCGGCGTGGGACGCGATGGACAGGCCGTACGGGCCCGCGCCCACCACCAGCAGGTCGTACATCAGCAACGGCTCGCTTTCTCGTCGTCGGTCGGTTCGGTCGGTTCGGTCGTTTTGGCCAGGGCGGCCAGATCAGCCAGGTCGGTCCGGGACGCCGGGGGCGGGGGTGCCTGGCGGATGACGCGGGGGCCTGCTGCGACCGTGCTCGGCGGGCCGAGCCGGCGCGCCCGGTCGAGCAGTCGGCGGGCGACATGGGAGCCCCACAGGCCCCACATGGCCCGGCCCGGTGCGGTGTCGTCGGCCGCGTGCCAGGCCAGCTCGCGGCCGGCGCGCGCCGGCCGCAGAGCGGCCAGCGGCGCGTAGTTCTCCACCACGAACGACCGCCCCGGCAGCGGCGCCCCGGCGGCCAGCGGACGGTGCGTCAGGTCCAGATGCTGGGCGCGTACGACGTCCAGCCCCGCGCCGTCGGCGAAGAGCCGGAACTGGGCGCCGGGGCGCGGGTTGAAGTCGAGCAGGTGGTAGTCGCCCGTCTGGCCGCAGCGGCGGAAGTCGAGGTCGAAGATGCCCCGGTAGCCGAGGTGGCCGGCGAGCCGCTCGGCCAGCGTCCGCACCTGCGGGTTCTCGGTCCACTCGCCCACCGCGGTGAGCCCCGCGCCACGCGGCCAGGCGCACAGCTTGCGGCCAGGACCGCCGCCGCCGACCGCGCCGGAGCGGTCGACGTACCCGTGGAAGAACCAGTCGCGGTCCGGCCCCGGCGGCAGGAAGGTCTGCAGCAGCAGCCGGCTGCCGGCGTCCTCGGTGCGCAGGAACAGATCGCGCGCCTCCTGAGGGGAGCGCACCACGACCGTGCTGCGCAGCCCCGAGTCGGCGGGCAGCAGCCAGGGGCGGCTCCACTTCGCCACCACCGGCAGGCCGAGCCGCCAGGCGGCGGAGGCCGCCTGCGTCGCGCTGTCGGGGACGACCGTGAGCGGGTGCGGCACGTCCGCCGCCGCGCACAGATCGGCCAGTTCGGCTTTGTCGGCGACTCGTTCGGGCACCGCGCCGGGCTGTTGCGGCAGCAGGTAGGCGGGCGCCAGCTCCCTGCGCAGCCGGCCCACCGCGACCGCGCCCGCGTCGTCCATGGGGATCAGGACGGCGGGCCGTTCGATGCGGGCGGCCACCCGCATCAGGACGGCGGCGATGTCGTCGGGGGCGGCACCGGGTGGCGGCGGGGGATGCAACTGGCGGACGAAACGGGATGTGCGGACGGGGCTTCCCATGGCGTCGGCGACCACGTGCACGTCGATTCCGGCTCTGCCGAGCGAGCGCACGGCGCCCAGCGTTCCGTGGTGAAAGGGATTCCGGTCGATCCGCAGGAGAACGGCGGGGACGCGGGTGTCGAGCAGTGACTCGGGCATTTTTCTCCGGGTCCTTCGATTCGGTTCACCGATTCGGGCCATCGAGGCACTCGAAAGCCCTAACGGCGGTGGCGAGATTCCGTCTCGTGTGACTTTCATATGACTGAGTGTCAGTAATGCGCGAGTAGAGCGCGTTACGTGAGAGTGGAGAAGGGAGCAGGCATGGCCCCACAGCAGCGACGCGCGCGCACCCGACGGCTGGCCGTCGTCGCGGCGGCGGTCGCGGCCTCGGCCGCCCTGGCGTCCGGACCTGGATTCGCCGCGGGCGCGGGGGTGGTGCGGGTCGCCGATCCTCCCGCTCCGACCCCGACCGTCCCGAACAGGCCGGCGCCCGCGGCCGCCGCCCCGGTCGTCCCCGTGCCGAGTGCGACGTCTGCGGCCCAGGTCGCCCCGGCCGCACCGGTGACACCTGTGGCCCCGGCGTCCGTGTCCCCGCAGGCGTCGGTGACCCCGGCGGAGACCTCCACCCCGGTGCCCACCGCCACCGCGACCACCCTGCCCGCGAAGGTCGCCCCCGCCTTCGGCGCCTACCTCGACTACGGCGCCCAGGGCGTGGCCCGCATCGCCCAGCTCAGCAACTGGCTGGGCGGCGCCGAGCTGCGCGTCGGCCACACCTACCTGCCGGGCGACCGCTGGCGCAACATCGAGGGCCCGCCCGGCTTCCTCGACGTGTGGGCGCGCTGGCGGCTGGCGAAGGACGATCGGATGTTCGTCCTCAACGTGCCCATGATGGAGCGCAACGAGGAGGGCGTGTCCGACACCGAGGTGCGCAGGCTGCTGCGGCTGGGCGCGTCCGGGGAGTTCGATCACCACTTCAGGGCTCTCGCCGAACGCCTCGTCGCGCTGAACGTGCCGGACACGGTGATCGTGCTGGGCTGGGAGATGAACGGCATCACGTACACCCACCGCTGCGGGCCGGACCCGGAGGCCTGGAAGGCGTACTGGAACAGGATCGTCTCCACGATGCGTTCCGTGCCGGGCCAGAAATTCAAGTTCGACTTCACGCCGACCCGCGGCAAGGACGCCGTTCCCTGGACCCAGTGCTACCCGGGGGACGACACCGTCGACATCATCGGAATGGACTCGTACGACCAGCCGACCGGGCTGTCCTTCGACGAGCAGGTGAAAGAACCCTACGGGCTCCAGGAACACGTGGACTTCGCCAGAGCCCACGGCAAGCCCATTTCCTATCCCGAATGGGGACTCTTCCGCAACGGTGACAACCCCGAATACATGCGGCGCATGCTCGCCTGGATGGACGAGCACCAACCGCTGTACAACACGCTGACCGACTACTGCCCGCACGGTGTCTGGCAGTGCCGGCAGAACCCGCGGTCGTCCGAGGTGTACCGCTCTCTCCTGTCCGGCCGCACCGACGACCCGACCACGACGACCCCGGTGCCCACCGACCCCACCACGCAACCGCCCACGACCGAGCCCACCGAGCCCACCGAGCCCACCACCGAACCCCCGGTGGACTGCGCGCCGATGGACCTCGGCGACTGGGTCGAGTACTGGCTCGGCGGCCGGCTCTGCGTCCGCCTGGACTGGTGGTCGCAGAGCCAGTGAACCGCGAGGCGGTGGCGGCCGGCCCACGTCAGGACCCGCCGCCACCGTCACGCTCCTTCCGCCGCTCCAGCCGCAGCAGCAGCTCCTTGCCCCGCCGCCGCGCGGCCACGCCGCAGACGACCGCCGACAGCAGCGGCGCGGTACGCCGACGGGCCAGCAGCAGCCGCTGGTTGACGACCGGCTCGGGCCGCCAGTGATGCTTGTACGGCTCGTTGCCGCGCAGCAGGCTCAGCGCGGCGCGGCCGCCGCCCCGGGTGTGCTCGGCGCAGGCGTCGAGCAGCATCACCGCCACGTCCGCCTTGCGTTCCCGCAGCCGTGGATGGGCGCCGTAGAGATAGCCCCCGGCCAGGCGGCACGACAGCAGCGTCAGATCGACGGCCACCACGTCGTCGTCCAGCCGGAACTCGGTGACCACCGCGTCCCCGGAACGCACCATCGGGCCGACCGAGCGCACCAGGTGCTCACAGAAGCGGGAGCGCAGGTGCTCGCCGGTCACCTTCCGACCCTGCCACTGCAACTGGTGCAGTTCCAGGAGCCGACGCAGCGCCGACTCCACGTCCTCCGGGCAGACGACCTGACGCTCCACGCCCAGCGCGGTCAGCTTGCGCAGTTTGGCGCGCACCCGCTGGGCCTTCGCCGACGGCAGCCGGGCCACCAACTCGTCCATGGGGACGGCCGGCAGCTCCAGGCACACCGAGTCGCTCACCCGGCGCCGCGGCCCGTGCCAGCGCTCGTAGACCTGCTCCACCGCGCCGCCCGGCCGCACCTCGCGGAAGTCGATCAGCGCGGTGCGGGCGGCCGTCGCGAGGCCCTCGGTGAGCGCGGCGACGGCCCGCTCGCCATGTGCGTCGTCGACGAGGACGTCGCCGTAGTCGGAGATCGCCCCGCCGAGCGGCACCAACGCCGGCAGCGGCCGGCGGACGGCCGTCAGCGGGGCGGCGGCGACGAGGTCACCGCCGTCGCGGACCAGCAGCAGACGCAGTCGCCCGCGCCTGCCGTACGACAGCCACCACGAGTGCAGCCAGGCGTGACTCTGGAACGGTGTGGCCGTCGCGCACCTCTGGTACAGGCGCCCCCAGGCGGGCGCGAGGGCGGCGAAGTCCTGTTCGTCCGTGACGAGTTCGGTCGAATACCTCGGATTCACCGGGCGACCCACCCGAGCGCTTGGTACGGTCGGCGCGTGCTGAGCGAGAACCAAGCCAGCACAGCAACCTCCATTCCTTGGGGAGACCGGGCTGGTTCCAACCCGGCTGGTGCTGATCGCGTAGGACTCGATCACTCGCTGAGCGACCGAGCGGCGTGAGCCAGGAATCCCCCTCCGTTGCGAGGGGGAGGGTTCAAAGCGTTCCGTGTGCGTCGGCGGCGACGGCCGGGCCGGGGACGGCGGCAGGACGCGCGGCCTCCTCCTCCCGGGCCCGCTTCGGCCGCACCAGCAGCACCAGCCCGCCGAGCAGCCCGCCCGCGCTCGCCCCCACCAGAGCGGTCACCGCCCAGGACGCCGAGGAGGGGGCGGTCGGCTCGACCGCCCGGGCGAACTGCTGGAGCTCGACGTTGGTGGTGGCCTGGGAGCTCTTCGCGTGCTGGGTCAGCGAGCGGGAGACCGCGTTGGCCATGTCGGCGGCCAGGTCGGGACGCGAGGAGGTCGCCGTGATCGAGACCATCGGGGCGTCCGGCGAGGTCGCCGTCTGCACACTGCGCTGAAGCGTCTTCACCGGCACGCCCGCCCACACCTGCGCGTCCCCGAGCACCGCGAGCTGGGTGGCGACCCGGCCGTAGGCCTGCGCGAAACCGAGCGCGGACGCCGGGTCGGACTTCTCGGTGGGGACGGCGACGACATAGGCGGTGGCCGTGTACACGGGCGGCTCGACGGCCCCGTACACGCCGCCGAGCAGGCCGCCGACGACGGCGCCGGCTGCGAGCAGGGACCACGGCGGGAGCGTCCTGGCGCGGCGCAGGGCGGCAGGACGACGGGGGTTCTCGGTCATGGGGAACTGACTCCCTGGGGTGTCGGGGTAGTTGGGGAGAGCAGGGGTGGTCCGGAAACGGTGGCCGCGTACACGTCCATGAGCTGGGCGGCGCTGCGGGTGATGTCGTAGTGGCGGGCCGCCTCGGGCGCGGTGCGCGGGCCGGCGGGACGCGCGCGCGCCTCGGTGAGGGCGTGGACGAACGCCTCGGCGCCGCCGCTCACCCGGCGGGCGTCCGCCGTCGCCCGGGCGGGCAGGTGTTCGATCGCGGGGCAGGAGGCGTAGAGCACGGGCAGCCCGCAGGCCAGCGCCTCCACGATCGCCAGGCCGAAGGTCTCCTCGGGGGAGGGGGAGACGAACAGGTCCATGGCGCAGATGAGGGAGGGCAGATCGGGGCCGGGGGTGCCGTCGGGGACGCTGGGGCGTTCGCCGGTGAACAGGACGCGGTCGGCGACCCCCGCCTCGTGCGCGGTGCGCCGCAGCACGTTCTCCTCGGGGCCGCCGCCGACCAGCAACAGCCAGTGGTCGGGGGGCAGCCGGGCGAGGGCGTGGAGGACGACGTCGAAGCGTTTGGCGGCCGTGAGACGTCCGATGCCGCCGATGACGCAGGCGTCGTCCGGCAGGCCCAGGCGTCGGCGGGTGCGGTGCCGGGCTTCGGGGTCGAAGCGGAAGCGGGCCAGGTCGATGCCGTTGGGGACGACCTCGATCCGGGGGGCCGGGACGCCCCAGCTGCGCAGCCGGTCGGCGACGGTCGGGGAGACGGCGACCGTGGTGCGGCCCAGCCGCTCGCTGGCGAGGTAGAGCGCACGCACCCCCGAGGTCAGCTTTCGTCCCTCCAACTGCGAGGCGCCCAGGGAGTGTTCGGTGGCGACGACGGCGCGCACCCCCGCGAGCCGCGCCGCCAGCCGGCCGTAGACGCAGGCCCGGTAGAGGTGGGTGTGGACGAGGTCGTAGCCGCCGGAGCGGATGAGCCGGACCAGCCGCGGCAGCGCGCCGAGGTCGCGGTTGCCGGCCATGCCGAGGTGCACGACCCGCACCCCGTCCGCGGTCAGCCCGTCGGCGACCGACCCCGGGTTAGTCAGCGTCACCACGTCGCAGTCGACCGGCAGGTGGCGCAGCAGCAGCCGCAGTTGCTGCTCGGCGCCGCCGACGCCCAGCCCCGTGATGATGTGCAGCGCCTTCACCGCAGCCCCTCCACGGGACGCCGGCGCAGCCGGTGCAGCCGGTATTTCAGCAGCAGGCGCAGCGCGTTGTCGTTCTCCCCGATGTGCACGCGGGGCAGGGCGTGCAGGCCGTTCAGCCTTCCGGGGTCGATCGCGCAGGCGTAGCTGTAACCGGCTTCCCGGACGGCGTCCATGGCGCGCCGGTCGATCGTCCCGTACGGGTAGCAGAAGCCGGCGATCTCGGTGTCGAGGAGTGCGGTGAGGGCGGCGCGGCTCTCGACGGTCTCCGCCTTGAGGGTGAGGTCGTCGGCCCGGGTGAGGTCGACGTGGGTGAGGCCGTGCGAGCCGATCTCGACGCCCTCGTAGGCCGCGCGGCAGATGCCGTCGGCGGTCAGCAGGGGCTTGCGCGGGCCCAGCGGGTCCCAGGCGTTGTCGCCGCCGAGCCGGCCGGGCAGCACGAAGAGGGTGGCGTTGCAGCGGTGCCGGCGCAGCACGGGCAGGGCGTCGGTGAGGAAGTCGGCGTAGCCGTCGTCGAAGGTGAGACCGACGAGGCCCTGGCCCTTGCCCTCCGCGCGGGCGGCGAGGAGCCGGCTCATGGAGACGCCGCGCAGTCCGTGCCGGCGCAGCCACATCAGCTGCTTCTCCAGCCGTTCGGGGGTGACGGTGATCTGGTACGGGTCCTCGGGGCAGTCGTCGACGGAGTGGTACATCGCCACCCACGGGACGGAAGTGCGTCTGCTGGTGTCAGAAGCGGCCATGGGAGAGCCTTCGGGTCGCGGAACGTACGGAACGGAGGGCGGAGACGATGCCCTGGGCGTCCAGGGCACGGCCGAGCAGCAGATAGACGGCGGTCACGGTGAGCCCGCCGGCGGCGAGACCGGCGAGCGGGTCGGCGAACCGCGCGGCGGCGAAGCCCCCGGCCAGGGCTGCCGCCAGAGCCGCCGACACCGGCCGGCTCAGCTCGCGCAGCACGCCCGGGACGCTGACCGGGACGCTGCGCGGACCCATCCCGGCCAGCAGCACCAGCGCGGAGACGGTGATGCCGGTCGCGTTGGCGGCGGCGATCCCGTACACGCCCCAGGCGTGGACGCTCAGCGCGCCGATCAGGGAGGTCACGGCGATCCCGGCGGCCATCGAGCCCACCGGGTACCAGGAGCCGCGGCCCGCCGAGAAGTAGGAGCGGACCAGGACGCCCACCAGGGTCTGGCCGAGCAGTCCGAGCGCGTACACGCGCATCACGCCGGCCGTCGCCGCCGTGTCCCGCGCGGTGAACGCGCCCCGCTGGAACAGCACCTCGACGATCTGCGGCGCGCACGCCACCACGGCGGCCGCGCCCAGCAGCACGATGCACGCGGCCAGCGCCAGGTCCCGCTCCACGCGGCCGCGGGCCCGCTCGGTGTCGCCCTCGGCCAGTGCCCGCGCGACCACCGGGAAGGTGACCGTGCACACCATCACCGACAGGATCATCGGCATCTGCGCGACCTTCTGCGCGTAGTTCAGATGCGAGATGGCCCCGGCCGGGAGGTGCGAGGCGAGGAAGCGTTCGATGAGGACCTGGGACTGCCGGCACAGGGCGAACAGGAGCACGGTCGTCAGCAGCGCGGTGTCCAGCGGCCGCGGCTCCGCCTGCCCGGCGGCCACCCCCGCGCCCGCCTCCCGCTTCCTCAACTGCCCCAGCAAAGACGGCAGTTGTACGACGACCATCAGCAGTCCGCCCACCGCGACCCCGACCGCCGCCGACCGCACCCCCCAGCGCCCGCCGAGCACGAACATCCCGGCGATGATGCCGACGTTGTAGGCCACGTAGATCGCCGCGGGCGCCAGGTACCTGCGGTGCGCGCGCAGGGCCGCGCTGCAGTACCCGGCGAGCCCGAAGCTCACCACGCAGGTCGCGGTGAGCCGGGTGCAGTCGACGGCGAGCGCGGGGTCGGGCAGGCCGGGTGCGAGGACCCCGACCAGCTGCGGGGCGATGCCGATGAGCAGGGCGCCGACCGCGACGAACGCCAGCGACAGCCGGGGGAGCGTACCGGCGACCAGCGCGCGGACCGGGTCGCCCGGGGCGCCCTGGGAGCGGCGGGCCAACGCCATGCTGAACGCGGGGATCAGGGCGAACGCCAGCCCGTCCTCGATGAGCAGCGTGGCCGCGAACTCGGGCACGGTCCACGCGACGAGGAACGCGTCGGTGTCCCTGCCCGCCCCGAACAACCGGGCCAACGCCTGATCCCGCACCAGCCCGAGCAGCGCCCCGGCCACGGAGAGCACAGCGGTGACAAGAGCGGCCCTGGCGAGAAAACCCCGCGAGGGCGGAGAGACATCGGCACCGCTCCCACCCGCGGCCTCACCCGCGTCGCCGCCCACGTCCTCGCCCGCGTTCGGGTTTCCGAGTACCTTCGCGGCCGCTTCTTCGGCGGCCACGCCGACCGTGCTTCCGATCGTCTCCGCGGCCGTGTCCTTGGCCGTCGCCCCGGCCGTGCCGTCGGCTGCCGTGGTGGCCGTGATCCCCGGCGATGTCCCGGCGGCCTCCCCTGCGGCGTTTTCAGTGCCCTTCCCGGTGGTCTTCCCAGCGCCCTTCACGGTCGTCCTCTTTGGCGCCCCTTCCGGTCGGGGGGCGGGTCGTGCCGGTGGGACGGTGGTGGGGTCGGTCGGATGGGGGAGCCGGGGAGGCATCGGCTTCATCGGGTGCGGGCCTCCTCGCGGGGGCTGCCGTCGGCGTCGGCGCCGACCAGCGCCCACCAGGCCGCCACCCCGAAGACGACCGCGGTCAGGACGGTGGAGGGGCCGCCGATGTCGGCGTACATGAAGTCGATCAGCTGCCAGAGCAGCAGGCCGCAGGCGACGAGCGCGCAGTCGAGGCCGGGGCCGCGGCGCCGGACGCGGAACCAGCCGCGCAGCCCGCACGCCAGCAGCGCCAGCCAGCCGCCCGCGAGGGCGAGCAGCCCGATCAGGCCCTGCTCGGCGAGGACCAGCAGGTACATGTTGTGCGGGGAGAGCAGCGGCTGCCGTACGAAGGCCGAGCCCGCGCCCCCGGTGTCGCTGCCGGAGGACAGCGCGAGGGAGGCGTGCGTGTCGCGGTGTGCGGGGAAGTCCTTCAACCCGACGCCGGTGAGCGGCTGTTCGCGCCACATGCCGACCGCCGCCGCCCACATCGTGTACCGGTCGGTGACCGACTGGTCGGGAGCGTCCGTGACCTGCGTGATGCTGCTGACGCGCTGCTGGAGCATCGCCGAGCCGACGCCGACGCCGCCGACCAGGACCACGCCGGCCGCGACCGCGACCGCTCCCACCTTCAGCGCGCGCCGCAACCCGGCGAGGGCCAGTTGGATCGTGCAGGTCAGCGCGGTCGCGATCCACGCGCCCCGGCTGAAGGACAGCGCGAGCGGCGTCAGCAGCGCGAGCGCGCAGCCCGCGGCGATCGCCCGCTGCCGCGGCGAGGTCCGGCCGAGCGCCAGCCCGACCGCGCAGATCAGCCCGAACGACACGACGGTCGCCATGCCCATCACGTCCTGCGGTCCGAACGTGCCGACCGCCCGGATGTCCTCGCCCTGGTAGGAGGCGCCGGTCCCGGTGACGAACTGATGGACGCCGACCGCCCCCTGCCACCCCGCGAGCCCGACGAACGACCAGGCCAGCACCCGGAAGTCGGACCGGTCACGGACGAGGAGGACGACGGCCGCCGGGACGAGCACGAAGATCTGCAGATAACGCCCGAGCCCGGTGAGCCCCGAGCCTGGCGAGGACGCGCCCAGCGCGGCGAGCGCGACCCCGACGACCGGCAGTCCGAGGACCACGGCGGCCGTCCGGGACAGGGGGCGCCGCCGCTGGCGCAGCAGCCGTACCGCGCAGAACAGCACGACCAGCGCGGACAGGGCGTCGGCCGGCCCGGCGCCGCCCTCGGCGCCGGGGGCGGGCGGCAGCCCGAGCAGGGCGACCACGGCGACCAGGGGCAGGACCGGTGACAGGGCCCGGGCGCGCGGCACGGACAGGGCGAGGGTCATCGGCGGGTCAGCTCCCGGTCGGTCGCACGAGGGAGGCCGCGGTGCGCAGCAGGATGCAGACGTCCTGCCACAGCGACCAGTTGTCGATGTACGCGTTGTCGAAGCGGGCCCGGTCCTCGATGGAGGTGTCGCCGCGCAGTCCGTGGACCTGGGCGAGGCCGGTGATGCCGGTCTGCATCCGGTGGCGGGCCGCGTAGCCCGGGTAGGTCTGGCTGAACTGGCTGACGAAGAAGGGGCGTTCGGGTCGCGGCCCGACCAGGCTCATGTCGCCGCACAGGACGTTGAACAGCTGGAGCAGCTCGTCCATCGAGGTCCGGCGCAGGAAGCGGCAGAAGGGGCTCATCTCCCGCTCGCCGGCCACGCTCCAGCGGGTCGCGGCCTCGTGTTCGTCGACCGGGCTGTGGGTGCGGAACTTCAGCAGCGTGAAGGGCCGGCCGTCCTTGCCGATGCGCTCCTGCCGGAAGACGATCCCCGGCCCGTCCGTCAGCCGCAGCACCGCCGCGCACACCAGCAGCAGGGGGCTCACCAGCAGCAGCAGCGTCCCGGAGGCCGTGACGTCCAGCACTCGCTTGCCGAGGCTGCCCTGGCGCCGGGCGCCCAGGTCGAGGCGTCGGCAGGAGAACCCGGCGAGCTGCTCACGGCTCGCGTACGAGGGGGTGTCGGCGTCGACCTCCCACACCGTGCAGCCCGACTCGGCGAGCGCCCGCAGCAGCGGGCCCTGCACGGTGCGCACGGCCGGGTGGACGCACAGGACGTCGCGGACGCCGTTCTGGATGAGGGCCCGCTGCACCTCCTGACCGGTGGTCAGCACCGGCAGTCCGTCGGCGCCGTCGGGGCGCTCGGTGACGATCCCCACCGGTCGTACCCCGCAGCGCGGGTGGCGCAGCACGGCGGCGGCGACGCGCTGCGCGGTCGTGGCGGGGCCGATGACGAGCGCGGCGTGCGGGCGGCGCAGCAGCGCCCGGCGGCGCCGCCGGTGCACGACCGCGCGGCCGGCGCACGCCGCCGCGGCCTGCGCCGTGCACCCGAGGAGCAGGGTGTGGGCCGAGAGCGCGTGCGCGGGGATCCACGCTGCGACGAACGCCCCCAGCGCCAGCCAGGCAACGGCGATCCGGCCGCAGACGGCGGGCAGTTCGTCCAGCACCCCCGTCACCGGGCGCGGACGCTGCGGGCGCAGCAGCATCGTGGCGGCGACCAGCAGGGCCACCAGTAACGGGCGGCGCTGCGCCCCGGTCAGTGCCAGGGCGCCCAGCGACGCGGCGAGGCCGTCGGCGAGCAGCAGCGGCAGCGGCGACACGGGCCGCGCGGAGGGCCGCCGGGCGGGGAACCGGAATCCCGCTGCGCTCTCCCGCCGCGGAATGACCGAGACGGGTGAGTATCCGGGCTGCGCGCCCGGGGAAGGGACGGTGCTTTCCGCAGTCACGAGTGGATGGACTCCCTGCACTCGGGGGGCGCGACGCGCGCCCCTTCCGTGGTCGTGAGCAGCTCTCGGTACACGTCCGCGACCGCCTCGGCCGTGCGCCGCACGTCGTGCGCGGCCAGGACGTGAGCGCGTCCCCGGTGGCCGAGCGACTCGCGCAGCAGTGGGTCGAGGAGCAGTGCGGCGACGGTGTCGGCCAGCGCCGCGGGGTTCTCGGCGGGTACCAGACAGCGGGCGGCGAGCGGGTCGGGCAGGCTCTCCCGGGCGCCGTCCACGTCGGTCACCACGACGGGCCGCCCACAGGCGAGTGCCTCGAGCGGGGCGAGCGCCATGCCTTCCCAGCGAGAGGGCAGTACGACGAGGTCGGCGGCCTGGTACCAGGGCACGGCGTCGGCGACGGCGCCGGTGAACAGCACGGACTCCGGGGCGCAAGAGCGCAGTTGTTCCCCGTCCGGGCCGTCGCCGACCAGCACCAGCCGGGCGCCGGGCACCTTCCGTGCCACGTCCGCCCACGCCGCCAGCAGCACGTCCTGCCCCTTCTGCCGGCACAGCCGCCCCACGCACACCACCAGGGGTGCGGCCGGGGCGAGCAGCGGGAGGAGGCCGGCCCGTACGGTGTCGACGGGGGCCGGGTGGAAGCGCTCGGGGTCGATGCCGTTGGGGACGACGCTCCACCGCCCGGCGATCCGGGCACGTTCCCCGGTCGCGCGCTCCGCCTCGCTCACACAGAGCAGCCGGTCGGCCCAACGGGCCCCGTACCGCTCCCAGGTGAGCGCGAGGGCCGCGGTGGGGCCGCCGACCGCCTCGAAGGACCAGGCGTGCGGCTGGAACACGGTCGGGATCCGCCCGCGCACCGCGAGCCGCCCGGCGAGTCCGGCCTTGGCGCTGTGCGCGTGCACCAGATCGGGGCGTACCTCGTCGAGCAGGCGTCCGAGCCGCCGTACCTCACCGGGGAGCGAGGGACCCGGAGCCCGTGCCGCCGCCCAGTGCCGTACGTTCGCGCCCAGTGCGCGCAGGTTCTCGGAGAGGGGGCTGTCGGGGCAGGCCACGGTGAGATGCAGGCCGGCCGCGAGCTGGGCCCGCGCCAGGTCCGTGACGACCCGGGCGACCCCGCCGTCCACGGGCTGGGTGAGGTGCAGGACCCGGGTTCTGTCGTCGGGTTCTGGCTGGTGCATGGCGCGGTTTCCTCGCTCACGGTGGCGCTCGGGACGTGCGGGAACGCGCTTGACTACTTCTTTCGTGTGTCGACGGCGACGAAGAGCGCCCCGGCCCACGCCGCGTCCCGGGTGGAAACGAGCCGAACGGCAAGCTGGTCACCGCCGCGCCGCAAACCCCGGCCGAGATCGAACACGTCGGAGTCGTAGCCGAGGGTGTTGACGTACGCCGGTACACGCGCCGCCGGAGCCGCCCCCGGCTCGCTGATCGTGGAGTTCAACACATCGTCAGATGGATTGACCGGGTTCGTGAGCGCGGTGGCCGCCCGTCCATCGGTCGAGAACATGAGCGAATCACCCGTTCGGCCGCGGTCGCCGTCGTACCCGACGAGCCCGGCCCGGCCGCCCGCACCCGCGGGGATGTCGAGCCCGCGCAGCCGGATCTCCGTCGCGGCGGTGGCGCCGGAGGGGGAGCCGAGGGTGTCGAAGCCGTCCCACAGCGCCAGGTGCCGCAGCGGCTCCGCCGGGTTCTCGTACGCCACCACCAGCGTCCAGCCGCCCCAGGCGCCGGCCGCCGATCTGCCCATGGCCACGTTGATCTGCGCGACCGTGTACAGGCCCGGGCCGCTGTCGCGCACCAGGTCGGTGACGTCGGCGGAGGCCTGGAAGGCGTCGGCGCCCTGGGCCACCCGGTGGCCGACGACCGTGTCCGCGGGCACCGCCTTGTACTGCCCGCCCGGCTCGGCGATCAGCACGCGCGCGTTGTCCGCGGGCGGCTTCTGCTCGCCGACGCGCAGGTTGCCGCCCCAGTACAGCCGCGCGTACGACACCCGCGCGCCCCGGGGGAGACGGACCTCGGCGCTGGAGGAGTTGTAGGTGTTGGGGTCGTCGTCGACGTCGACGTAGAACATGTCGAAGTCGTTGTTGACGCCGGTGCCGCCCTTGCGCACGGCCGGGCAGGCGCGGGCGGCCCGAGGGGTCGGCGAGGTGCGGCAGCTGATCGCCGCGTTGGCCGCGCGGACGATCCCGCCGTGCTGTGTCGCACGGTAGCGCTGCGCGAAGGGGATGCTCTCCGCCTCGGCGACGGGCGCGGCGCCGATCGCCCCCGCACTGCCCGGCGCCCAGACCGAGGCGAGGGCGAGAACTCCGGCCGTCGTGCCGCGCAGCAGCGGCCCCAGGGAAATGCGCATGACCGGCGGTGCCCTTTCGGAAAGACCGTGGAGTCGGTGTCTGTCGATATCCATCGATGCCTGCGGTGCTATTTGCTGGCTGTCGGAGTGCAGCGGGCGAGGCGCAACTCTAACCAGTATCCGGACTAATACGCTGATACCGGTCAAGTGTGTCGGGATCGTGAAGTCCGGCCCGTCGTGGCGTCACTCGAATGGCTGCGCAACTCCGGGGAATCGTGCGCGTTGACCTCAGTGCCGGGCACCCCGCCCGGGTGTTTGTGTCAAAACCTCAAGGAGCACCTCTCCATGTCGCGTATCGCGAAGGGCCTGGTCCTGACCTCCGTTGCCACCGCGGCCATCGCCGGCGCCTCTGGCATCGCCGTTGCCGACAGTGGCGCGGAGGCCGTCGCCGCGCACTCCCCTGGCGTGCTGTCCGGCAATGTCATCCAGCTGCCGCTGCACGACCAGACCAACACCTGCGGCAACTCCACCGACGCGACCGGCCTGCTGAACCCGGCGTTCGGCACCACCTGCGTCAACGGCTGACGCCACGCCGCGCTTCGTCGAGCGGCCGTCCTCCCCCCTAGGAGGGCGGCCGTTGGCGTTGTCCCGAAGGGAGGCGGAGCCAGGACCCCGGCCGAGAATCCTCGACGGGCCGCTCTTGGCAGGCTTTCCGGCCGCTCCTTGAATTCAGCACCCGGCAGGGCCTTCTCGCTCGGGGAGAGGGCTTCTGCCGGGGGTGCTCGAGATTTCCTGCACACGGGGTTTCCGCTTCCGGCGGGACTCGTTGTGCATGGCGTCAGACTTCCCCTGGTGACTTGAGTTGCCGAGTCGCCGAAGAAAGGAACCCGATGAAGTCCCTGAAGGCCGCCGCTGTCATTGCCGGGTCCATGGTCCTCGCCGGTGCCGCCGCGCCCGCGTTCGCCAACAACGCCGCCGATCTCACGCCCACCAGCCTCACTGGCGCGGTGAACACGCTCACCAAGGGTCCCCTCGCCCTCGACGGTGCGGACGTGACGCGGATGCAGCACCAGTCGAACGCGCTCGACACCGAGAACAAGGACTCCGTGCTCAGCACCGTCAAGGGCGCGACCGGCACTCTCAACAACCCCAAGCCGCTCCTTGGCGGACTGCCCCTGAAGAGCTGAGACGTCCTTCCCGCAGGGCCGGCGCCGTGTCGTACGGGCCGGCCCTCGGTGCGCTGTTCGAGCCGGGTCGGGAGGACCGTCCCTCGTTCGTGTGGAGCTCTGGTTGGGCGTCCTCCGCACGGGTGAGAACGCGCCCGGCCGCCCCCCGGGCCGCCGATAAGGTCGCGCGGTGACCCCAACCCCAAGCGCAACCCGCCCCTTCCGCGCGGCCGACCTGGGCACCCTCGTCGTGATGCCATGGAGCGGCGAGGCCCCCGACGGCGGCGACATGCCCTATCTCCTCGCCTACTCCCTCGGCGACGCCGCGGACGGCCCCGCGGCGACGGCCGCGGCTGTCGAACGCCTGCTCACCGACCACGGCCTGCCCGTCGGAGGGGACCTGGTCGACGGCGCCGTCCGGCCGAGTCTGCCGGTGACCCTCCTCGTCGAGGCGGGCCACGCCGTCCTGAACACGCCGAGCTTCAACGCCCAGTGCGTTCCGTCGCCCGAGTGGCTCGCAGCCGTCAAGAAACGTGGCTACGCCTATCTCGTCTTCACCACCCGGCCGTGGCCCGAGGCTGTGCCCGGCAAGCCCGTCGAGCCCGAGGAGCTGGCCGCGTTCGCGGGCGCCGAGGAGACCCTCACGGCCGCGGCACACGCCGTCCTGCCGGCCCGCAGCCTGCGCAGGTGATGGCGAGAGCCGGGGGTGACAGCAGGGCGGCAGTCGCGGGCGGCAGTCGCGCGCACATCGCCGGGAGCGGCCGCGCGTACGCCCTGTTCCTCGTCCTCACCGGTGCGGCGGGGCTGCTGGCCTCCTGGGTCATCACCATCGACGAGTTCAAGCTGCTGGAGGACCCCGGATTCACCCCGGGCTGCAGCCTGAACCCGGTGGTGTCCTGCGGCAGCGTCATGAAGAGCGACCAGGCCTCGGTGTTCGGGTTCCCCAACCCGATGCTGGGCCTGGTGGCCTACGGCATCGTCGTCTGCGTCGGCATGAGTCTGTCGGCCCGTGCAGCCTTCCCCCGCTGGTACTGGCTGACCTTCACGGCTGGCTGCCTCTTCGGTGTGGGGTTCGTGTCCTGGCTGCAGTTCGAATCCCTGTACCGGATCAACGCGCTGTGCCTGTGGTGCTGCCTGGCGTGGGTCGCCACGATCCTGCTGTTCTGGTACGTCGTCTCCTTCGACGTACGCCACGGGTTCCTGCCGGCGCCGGCAGCGTTGCGGACGTTCTTCGACGAGTTCAGCTGGGTGCCGCCCCTTCTGCACCTCGGAGTCGTCGGCATGCTGATCCTGACCCGATGGTGGGATTTCTGGACGGGCTGACCATCCAGCCGTCGCCCTGTCCGGCGGTTGCCTGTCGGTGCCGGGCAGTGACCACACGGACCGCCAAACGGTTACCGCTACGGACAACCGGACAGGACGAGGAGCACACCATGGTCGTCAACGCCGACGGAGTACCCGTCACCGCGGTTCCGCTGGGGGTGGTGAGTCGGCGCCCGGCCCGCGGCACTCGACGGAACCTGCTGCGCGGGCTGCTCGGCGCCGGCGCCGCGCTCGTGCTCGCCCCGGTCGTCGCCGCGTCCCAGTCCCCCGGCCCACAGGACGGGCCCGCGGACACCCCGCCCGGCTCCTTCGAGGAGACGTACCGCGGCAGGCGCCTTTGCGGCGTCCTCACGCCGGTGGATCGCGCGCCCGGCGACGGCCCCCGATGGGAGGTCACGGTCGACGGCCGTCCGCTGCACCTCATGCGTCGCGCGGACGGCACCTGGCTGAGCACGGTCGACCACTACCGCTCGTACGCCACCCCACTGGAGGCGGCCCGCGCCGCCGTCGACGAACTGGGCCCGGGAGAACAGCTGCGCGCCACCGGCGCCCCGAGGGACCACCCGCACCACGGATCAGACGGAACACGTGGGGCAGACGGAACACGTGGGGCAGACGGAACACGTGGGGCAGACAGGATGGACGGATCACACATGGGGGGACACCATGGTTTACACGCGTAAGGACGTCAGCACGCTCACCGGCGCCGAGCGGCGGCGGTTCGTGAAGGCGCTGCTGGAGATCAAACGACGGGGCGAGTACGACGAGTTCGTCCGCATGCACATCGAGCACTACGTCTCCGACGGCGAGGGCGGTCTGCGCACGGCCCACATGGCGCCCTCCTTCCTGCCCTGGCACCGGCGGTTCCTGCTGGAGCTGGAGAAGGCGCTGCGCCGGGTCGACTCCTCGGTGACGGTGCCGTACTGGGACTGGACGCGTGATCGTTCCAAAACCTCCGCGCCGTGGACCGAGGACCTGCTCGGCGGTGACGGTCGGCGCTCCGACCGCCAGGTGACGACCGGGCCGTTCGCCTACTCCGCCGGCAACTGGACGATCAAGGAGGGCGTTACGGACGGGGAGTTCCTCACCCGGGACCTCGGCCGCGCCCGCGACCCGATCGAACTGCCCACCAAGAGCGAACTGGAGTGGGCGCTGAAGGACCCGGTCTACGACGTCGCGCCCTGGGGGTCGACGGTCACGCAGGGGTTCCGCAACAAGCTGGAGGGGTGGGGGACCGGCCGGGGAAGCGTCGCCTGGCGCAACCACAACCGGGTGCACCGGTGGGTCGGCGGGGCGATGCTCGGCGGCGCCTCCGTCAACGACCCGGTGTTCTGGCTGCACCACGCCTTCGTGGACCTGGTGTGGACCCGCTGGCAGCAACGCCACCGCGACCACCGCTATATGCCCGCTGAGCCGCCGGGACCGAGGGACGGGCAGTACCGCCGGGTCGTCGCCCGACACGAGAAGCTGCCTCCGTGGGACGTGACGCCGGACCAGTTGGAGGAGATCGGCCGGATCTACCGGTACGCGTGACGTGCCGGGTTCACACTGTGCCGTGCACACCACGAGAGCCCCGGCGCTCAAAGCGCCGGGGCTCTCGTGGTGCGTACGACGGGCTGGTCAGTCGCCGTAGCCCGAACCGTCCTTGTCCTCGTAGCCCTTGTCGTGACCGCCCCTGTCGTGGTCGCCCTTGTCGAGGCCGCCGCCGCTGTTGACGCAGGTGTGGCCGAAGGTCGGGTTCAGCAGGCCGCCGACGCCGGTGCTGTTGCCGCAGGTGTTGAGCTGCGTGTCGACCGGAATCTGCACGACGTTGCCGGAAAGGACGCCCGGCGAGCCCACAGCCGCGCCCTGCGCACCCGCGTCCGCCATGGCCAGGCCGGCCCCTGTGACGACCACGGCGCTGGTGCCGAGGGCAACTGCGGCTGCCTTCGCGATGCGAGACATCACGTTCTCCTTAGTGAATTCGGATCGCGCGGCAGCAGGACGCGCCGCCGCACTCCCCGTTCAACGCCGCCGCCCTGGGCGAGTCACGGCATGGCCGTATGGATCACCCATTTTGAACAAGGAGGACGTACAACCGGATGCCTACGTGGGCTGGAGGTGGGACGCGACGAAGTCCGACAGCGTGGCGATGGACTGGAGGCTGTCCAGACTCAGGTCCAGGGCGGCCACGTCGACGCCGTAGCGTTGGTCGATCGTGCCGAGCAGGGTCACGCCGGCCAGCGAGGTGAGGCCGATCTGCGGGCCGAACAGGTCGGTGTCGGCGGGGAGTTCGGCGACGACCGCCTCGTCCAGGCGGGCGGCCTCGGCGATCAGCGAACGGAGCTCCTGTTCCACCGTCGCCCGGTCTCGGGTCTGCGTCACGCGTCGGCGTCCTCTCGGTCGGATACGTGCAGCCAGGCCGGCGGTGCCGGCAGGTCGCCGTCCAGGGTCCTGCCCAGGACCGCGGAATCGGGGTGGGCCGGGTGGGCGTCGTCCGTGCGGCGCAGGCCCGCCTGGCGGAGCAGGATGCGCATCTCCAGGTTGGCGTCGGTCGGGCGCAGGGTCACCCGGAACTCCTCGGCGCCCGCCGCACGGGCCCGCTCCATCAGCCGGAACAGGAAGGCCGCCGCCGCGCCCCGGCCGGCGACCCGGCAGGAGAGCGCGAGCAGCGGGACGGACCGGACGGCGGGAGCGGTGCGGTCGACAAGGGCGGCGCCGATGATGCCGTACGCGCCGAAACGGTCCGTCATGCGGGCCGTGTACAGCTCGTGTCCCGCCGAGGCGGCCAGGTCGCGCAGCCCGTCGGGGGTGAGGCCGGAGGAGTTCAGGCGGTGGGTGCGGGCGGCGAGTTCCAGGGCGCGGGGGATCTCGTCGGGCGTGGCCAAGCCGACCGTGAGGCGCATGTCGCACCAGCGCAGGAACTCCTCGCGCGAGCCCTGGAAGCGCTCGCCCTCGGCCCGGCGGGTCTCCTCGGTGCGGTAGCGGTGCACGCGCTCACGGGACTCGGGGGTGACCTCCCGGCCCTCGAACGCGGCAGCCAGCGCGGGCACGTCCTCGGGGGCGAGGGTGCGCACGCCCGGCAGCAGGGCCTCGACCTCGGCCCGCTCGTAGGGGGAGTCGTCGACCAGGACCAGGGCGTCCACCGCGATGCCGAGGTCCTTCGCGATCCTGCGCAGCGACTCGCTCTTGTCCTGCCAGGACACCTGCGGGGCGAGGAAGCGCGCACGCAGCTCCGGTACGGCGTCCAGCCGGTCCAGCACCGACGGCGCGCTGCGGCTCGCGATGCTGCTGAGCACGCCGTGGGCGGCCAGCGCGTCGACCGCGGCGAGCATCCCGGGGCGGGGCGTGGGCAGCTCGTCGGTGGGGGACTCCACGGCGATCTCGTCCCACAGGGTGCCGTCGAGGTCCCATACGACGCACTTGACGCGGTCGGGGTCGAAGGCGGTCACCGGTCCCCCTCGGGCAGGAACAGCTTCATGGACAGGCTCGTGGGGTCGAAGCCGAACTTGCGGTAGACCGTGCGCATCGGGACGTTGCCCACGTGCACCCGGCCGACGACCTCCGTGATGCCGTTCGCCAGGCAGAACTCCAGGCCCGCGGTGAGCAGGAGTTCCGCGACGTCACTGCGGTTGTCCACCGGGGAGACGGCCAGGGAGCGGAAGTTGGCGTAGCGGTCGCCGGTCATCGCGTTCTGGTTGATGCTCACCCAGCACCAGCCGACGGGCTCCTCGCCCGGCCCGTGGGCGACGATCATGCCCTCCTTCGACTTCTCCATGGCCCGGCCCAGCCGGGCCGCCCACCGCTCGGGGTCGTCGATGGCGTCCTCACCGAAGGAGACCCGGGCGATCTCGGCCTCGAACCGCCCGATGGCCGGCAGATCACGCTCGTCGGCCTGACGGGTGACGTACGGCCGCGCCCGCTCGGCGAGAGCGGCCCGGTCGGCGTCGGACGGCGCGCGCCAGCCGGGGGTGCGGGGGGCGGGAGCGACGGCGGGAGCGGCGCTGGGAGTGGGGGCGGGCGTCCTGACGGGGGCGGCGATGGGGGCGGGGGCCGGGCTCGGGGGCTGCTGGGGTGCCGTGGGTGTCGGTTCGTCCGCCGGGACCAGGCGGCCCGGGCGGAAGGGGCCCTTGCCGCAGTTCGGGCAGCCGTCGGCGCGCAGGGCGGCGACCGAGGTCCAGCGGGCGCCGGGGCCGACGCGCAGCCGCGTCTCGCACGCCACACACGTGTACTCGCGCTGCCGGGTCCGCTTGTCGCCGGTGTAGAGGGGGCCGCTGAACTCGCCCTCGTGGGAGGGGGCCGTCGAGGTGGTGGTGAGGAGGTGCTGGAAGAAGCCGACCCCGCCGAGGATGCCGCTGCCCTCGTACTCGTTGAAGTTGCGGATGTAGCCGTTGGTGACCAGGCCGAGCGCCATGATCTCCCGCTGTACCTCCAGCATCTCGTCCGGGCTCTTGCCGCCGAAGGAGAAGAAGACGCTGTGCGCGGGGCCGGGCCGCAGGCCCTCCACGGCACGGGAGAGGAAGAGCCGGGCGCCCTCGGGGGTGTACGGCGGGTCGGTCATGGCCACGTCGTGCTGCCGGTGCAGTTCGTCGGGCAGCGGCAGCCGCAGGTCGTGCCGGACCGTCTCCACACGGGTGCCGAGACCGGCCGACGCCTTCTGGATGTAGTCGAGGATCTCCGGCGAGATGTCCACGACGGTGACCCGCTCGACGATCGGGGCGCCCAGCACGTCGCCCACCACGGCGACGGCGAGGGAGACGAGGTCGTCGTCGCCGATCAGCAGCAGCGAGCCGCCCGGCAGCGCGCCCGCCGTGAGCAGCGCGAGCACCCGGCGCACCTTGGTCTCGGCCGTGCAGTGCGACTGGTCGATCGCCATGTCGGCGGCGGGACCCGCCTCCATGAGCGCCCGCAGCCGCGGCACGGCCTCCTCCAGCACGTCGGGGATGACCAGCTCGCGCCCGTCGCAGGTGCGGCAGGTGGCGTCGAGGGCGAGGTCCATGCCGAGCCGGGCGACGAGGTCCCGGCCGGTCTCCGTCAGCCGGGACGGACGCTCCTTGGTGACGAGGCCCCGGCGGCGCAGCTCGTTGCCCAGGGCCGCCACGATCGGGACGGGCAGGCCGGTCGCGCGGCTGAGGTCCTTCGTGGAGGCGGGAGCGAGGCGGCGCAGGGCGCGAAGGACCGACCGCACTCCGGGCGGGCCCTCCTGGAGCCGGACGGCGTCCGCGACTTCCGTGAGCACGGAATCGGCGGTGGTACTCCGAGGGTGCCGACGCGCGTTCGTCACAATGCTGCTCCAGGCAAGCTGATTGATGGATTCCGGGACTATCGAGTATACGGGCTGGTGGAGAGCCGTCCGGACCCGCTCGGGCAGCCGGGAAGGAGCGTGAATTCGGGTGGAATTCCAGTGCGTGAAAACAAATGCCGCGATATTCGTTCCGGAAGGCTTTTCCTAAAGGGTTTGCGTGCCCCGGTGCGCCCCGGATGCTACTCTGGGCACCACCGAGCGCCTATGTGAAAGGAGACGGGGGCAGCGGTTCGTCACCCCCGGTTCCCCATGACCAACTCCGCCAACCTCGCCACCGAGGGTATAAACGTCGACGATCTGTGCTCTTATGCCGTCGACGTATGGGTGAGCGACCACAGCATCCTGACCGACGAGGAGCGCCTCCTCCAGGTGCTGCGCACGGCTGCCGAAAAGGGAAACGCCACGGTACTCGGTGAGGCGTCGCACGTTTTCCCGAACGGCGCCGTCACCGCGATTCTCCTGCTTTCCGCCTCGCATCTGAGCATTCACACCTGGCCCGAATTCAGCCTGGCCAACGTGGATCTGCTCGCCTACGGCCGGCTGAACGGCGAGCGCATGATGCAGAGCGTCGAACTCGGCCTGTCGCCCACCCGCATCAACGTGACGCGCATGCTGCGCGCCGTGCACTGACCGTTCCCTCCGCCAGTCCCCGGGCCGGTCTCGTGTTCTGCGTGCAGGTCTCGTGGGCGCGTCTCGGCGACGCCCACGAGGGCCTGCTGCGGCTGCTGGACCCCCGGGAGCGCGGCCGCCACGACGCGACCGTCCGCCCCGACGACCGGGCCCGCTTCCTGGTCGGCTGCGCCCTGAGCCGGCTGCTGCTGGGCGAACTGCTCGGCGTGGCCCCGGCGGACGTGCCCCTGCGGCGCGTGTGCCCGCGCTGCGGCGGCCCGCACGGGAAGGCCCGGCTGGACGCCGCGGACCCGCCCGCGCCCTACGACTTCTCCGTCACCCACAGCGGTGCGGTCATCGGCGTCGCCGTGTGCCGGGGCGGGCAGGTCGGCCTGGACGTCGAGGAGGACGGCACTCCCCTCGACGTCGACAGCGCGGCGCGGGCCGCTCTCTCCGACACCGAGCTGGCCGCGCTGAACGCCCTGCCCCCGGCCGAGCGGCGGCCCGCCTTCCTGCGCGTCTGGACCCGGAAGGAAGCCGTGCTGAAGGCCCTCGGCGTGGGCCTCACCGTGTCGCCGCGCGAGCTGGAGGTGTCGGCGCCCGGTCTGCCGCCGGCCGTGCTCACCTGGCCCGGCCGGCCGTCCGTCGTCCGGCCCGAAACGGGCCTCGCGGACCTGGTCGTCGCCGGGACGCATCCCGCGGCGGTGGCCGTCACGGGGGCGGGCGCGAGCCGGGTGCGCGTCGAGCAGCGCGAGCGGTCCGGCCTGGTGGCCGGGTACGGCCGCTGACCCGCACCACGCCTGTGCGCTCGTGCGGGCCGCCGTTCTCACGCCGCGGCCACGGCGCCGTCCTCGGGACCCGTCGGCATCGTGCGCAGTCTGCCCACCGGGGACAGGATGATCGGGACGAGCATCGCCGCGGAGACCACGCCCGCGATCCACAGGGCGCCGTGCAGCCCCGCCACCGCCGCCAGCAGACCGCCCACGGGGCCGCCCAGCGCACCGCCGCCGTACAGGAGCATGCGCATCGCCGCCGTCATCCGGCCCATCAGGGCCTGCGGCGTGATGGTCTGACGCAGGCTCACGATGAGGACGTTCGAGACGCTGCTGCCGAAGTACTCCAGGAAGAACGAGGCGACGAACAGGATCATCA
The DNA here is from genome assembly GCF_044460385.1 of Streptomyces sp. NPDC050121. Taxonomy (NCBI): domain Bacteria; kingdom Bacillati; phylum Actinomycetota; class Actinomycetes; order Kitasatosporales; family Streptomycetaceae; genus Streptomyces; species Streptomyces sp. NPDC050121. Next base: position 177,324 of record NZ_JBITJV010000010.1, read on the forward strand.
GCATCCAGCGGGGACCAGCCGCCGCCGGGATCAGCAGCGGGCCCAGGAAGATGATCGAGACCGACACCTGGTAGGCGCGGCCCACCGTCAGCCGGCGCACCACCATTCCGGACACCAGCGCGCCCAGCAGACCCCCCACGGCCGCCGCGCCCATGACGAAGCCGACCGCGGCCGCCGACAGGTCCTTGTCGCGCACGGCGTACAGCAGGAACAGCGACTGCACCATCGTCAGCAGGAAGTTGCAGGAGCAGCCGACGAGCCCGATCGCGCGCAGCCAGCGGTTGCCGAACACCCAGCGCAGGCCCTCGGCGAGTTCGGCGCGCAGCGGCCGCTTCTCGCGGGGCGTCTCCGGGGCGGGCTCGGGGGTCCTGATGATCAGCAGGGAGAGCACCGACACCGCGTAGGAGAAGGCGTTGGCGGTCATCGCGAAGGGTGCCGAGAACGCGCTCACCAGCGTGCCGGCCACCCCCGGCCCGGCGATGTCCGCCGACGACAGCGTGGCGTTGAGCTTGGTGTTGGCCTCCAGCAGACTGCGCCGGTCCTTCACCAGCACCGGGACGTACGACATCCAGCTGACGTCGAAGAGCACCGACGCCACCCCGACGCCCAGCGCCAGCGCGTACAGCAGCGGCAGGGTCAGCAGGTCGAAGTGGTAGAGGACCGGGACCAGGCCGATCAGCACCATCCGCACCAGGTTGGCGCCCAGCATCACCGGCCGCTTGCGCACCCGGTCCACCCACACGCCGAACAGCAGGGCCAGCCCCAGGAACGGCACCAGTTGCGTGAACCGCAGCAGCCCGAGCTGCTCGGCCCCCACGTCGAAGACCAGTACCGCGGTGAGCGGAAGCGCGAGGTTGGTGATCTGGGTGCCGTACAGGGAGAGCGCCTCGCCCGTCCAGAACACCATGAAGTCCCGGTGGTGCCAGAGCGAGCGGGGCGGACTGTCCGGCTCGGCCTCGGCGACCGTCTCGGCGTGGGTGCCGTGCTCCGTCATGCTGGCGTTGCCTCTCGTAGGGCCTGGTCGACGATGGCGCTGATGGCGGTCAGCCCGGGCTCCTGCCACACGGAGTGGTGGTCGCCGGGCACGGTGTGCTCGGTCAGCCGGCTCAGCCGGGGACGCCAGTCGAGCAGCCGCTCCTGCGACTCCGCGGCCTTGATCAGGATCGCGGGCCCGTCGTGGACCGACGCCACCGAGTGCTGCCGCAGGGCCACGACATGCGTGCGGAAGAGGGCGTAGCGCTCCAGCAGGAACTCCGCGTCGAACTCCTCGGGCACGACCCCGTCGCGCTCCACCACGGCGAAGATCTCGGCCGGCTCCGCCCCCGGCCGCATGTGTGCCAGGGCGGTGTCGACACCGGGCGCCCGGTCCCGGGTCACGCCGAGGAAGTCGTACAGGAAGTAGCGGGCGAGCTGGTCCTCGGGCGGCACCTGCTGGGTGCCGGGCAGTGCCGCGTCGACCATGACGAGCACGGGCACCTCTTCGCCCGCGGCGGCCAGCAGCCGTGCCATCTCGTAGGCGACGACCCCGCCGAGCGACCAGCCGAGCAGCAGGTACGGGCCGTGCGGGCGGGCCGCTCGCAGGGCGGCCGTGTGCAGCTCGGCCAGCTCCTGGATGGAGCGGGCGGGTTCGCAGACGCCGTCGAAGCCAGGTGCCTCGAAGCCGAACACGGGGCGTTCGGGGTCCAGTTGATGGGTCAGGCCCGCATAGCAGTAGGGCGAGCCGGAGACCGGATGGACGCAGTACAGAGGGGGCAGGCCGCCCGCCGCGCGAAGGGGGACGATGCTGTTGACGGAGAGTTCGGTCACTGCTCCGGAGCTCCGTTCGTGGTCGGTGCCGACCGCGCGAGCCGCTGGTCGATCTCGGAGGCGATGCCGCTGACGGTGTTCCCGCCGTACAGCAGCCGGACGTTCACCCTGACCCCGAAGTGCTTGGTGAGCCGGGTGACGGCACGCATGGCCTGCAGCGAGTTGCCGCCGACCGCGAAGAAACTGCTGTCCGCGCCGACCCGGGACACCGACAGCACGGTCGCGAAGACCTCGGCCACGGTCCGCTCGGTCGGCGTGACCGGCGCCGCATACGTCCCCTCGGGCTCGCCGACGGGCTCCGGCGGGGCCGGCAACGCCTTGCGGTCGACCTTGCCGTTGGGCGTCAACGGCAGCTCGGCCAGGACGAGTACGGTGCTCGGCACCATGAAGCGCGGCAGGGACCGCGCGGCGTGCTCGCCGACCGCCTCCGGCGACACGGTCCGGCCCGCCGCGGCGACCACATGGGCGACCAGCCGCCGGTCGCCCGACCCGTCCGGGTGCGCGGTGACGACCGCCTCCCGGACCGTGTCGTGGGCCCGCAGGACGGCCTCGATCTCGCCGAGTTCGATGCGCAGCCCGCGCACCTTCACCTGGAAGTCGGACCTGCCCAGCAGCTCGATCAGACCGTCGGGGCCGTAGCGGGCCACATCGCCGGTCCGGTAGAGGCGCTCGTCCCTCACCTCGCCGCAGGACCAGGTGAAGAACCGCTCCGCGGTCTGCTCGGGCCGGCCGAGATAGTCCCGGGCGAGACCGATGCCCGCCAGATGCAGCTCGCCGGGCACACCGGGCGGCACCGGCCGGCGTGAGTCGTCGAGGATGTAGGTGCGCTGGTTGGCCATGGGGCGCCCGTACGGGATGCTCGTCCAGCGCGGGTCGGTCTTCTCCACCTCGTAGAGGGTGGAGTGGATGGACGACTCGGTGGCCCCGCCGAGGGCGATGAAGCGCACGCCGGGAGCGAGCGCGCGGGTCCGGTCGGGCAGTGACACGGGGATCCAGTCGCCGCCCAGCAGCGCCAGCCGCAGGTCGCCGAGCGGCGGCGCGCCGACGCTGTCGAGGTGGGTGACGACCAGGTCCAGGAGAGCGGGCGCCGAGTTCCAGACGGTGACCCGGTGCGCGGCCAGCAGCTCCGCCCAGTGCTCGGGGTCCTTGGCCCGCTCCGGGTCCGGCAGGATCACGGTGCCGCCGGCGGCCGTCAGCCCCAGGAACTCGTAGACCGACATGTCGAAGCTGGGCGAGGACAGCGCGAGGACGCGGTCGCCGGGGCCCACGCCGAAACGGGAGTTGAGGTCCGCGATGTTGTTCATCACCCCGCGGTGGCGCAGGGCGATCGGCTTGGGGGCGCCGGTCGACCCGGAGGTGTGGATGACGTAGGCCAGGTCGTCCGGGCCGGCGCCGCCCCGCGGGTTGTGTGCCGGGCGGGCCGCGAGGAGGGCCTCGTCGCGGTCGAGGAGCACCACCGGACCGCCCGGCGTGGTGTCCGGCAGGGGGAGGCCGGCGGCCGGCCCGCTGCGGCTGATCACGGCCGTGCAGGAGGTGCCGGTCATCATCGCGGCGAGCCGCTGCTCGGGGTAGTCGGGGTCGAGCGGCACATAGGCGCCGCCCGCCTTGAGCACGCCCAGGACGGCGACCAGCAGGTCCCAGGAGCGCTCCAGGCAGATGCCGACCCGCCGGTCGGGGCCCACGCCCAGCTCGCGCAGATGGTGGGCGAGCTGGTTCGCCGCCTCGTTGACCTCGCGGTACGTCCACGTCCGGCGGCCGCTGTCGCCGTCGACACCGCCGCTGTCGTCGGCGATGAGCGCGGGGGCGGTGGGCGACTCGGCGGCGCGGGCCTCGAACGCGGTGTGCAGGCACACGTCGTGCGGCAGGTCCGTGTCGGTGGCGTTCCAGTCGACGAGGACGCGGTGCAGCTCAGTCTCCGGGAGCAGACGCAAGCGGGAGACCGGACGGTCCGGGGCGGCCAAACCGTCCGCCAGCAGGGTGCGGTAGCAGGCGAGCAGCCGGACCAGGGTGTCATGGTCGAACAGGGCGGGCGGATACCGCAGTTCGGCGGTGCGCGGGCCGTCGTCGGGCTCGCCCGGCGGGTGCAGTACGAGCTCGAACTCGTCCGGCTGCGCGGGGTCCGTGGCCGGTGTGCGGTCGGCGGCGGTGTCGCGGGCCAGCCCGGCGAGGGTGGACGCCGCGGTGACGGCGCAGGTCGGACGGACCGCGCCCGTCGTGGGGGTCCGCGCGGCGAACGCGAACTCGGACTGGCCCGTCCAGCGGTGCAGCAGCGCGGTGAACGCGGCCAGGAGGACGTCGTCCGGGGCGGTGCGGGCCGAGCCGTCGAGCCGCACCCGGGCGGAACCGGTGCGGTCCGGGGTGGTTCCGGGCAGCCGGGGCCGGTCCGTCGGCAGCAGGGCCGGGGGCGCCGAACGCGGAGCGGCCGGAGAGGAAGCAGAGGAGGAAGCCGGAGAGGAAGCAGAGGAGGGAGCAGAGGAGGAAGCCGGAGAGGAAGCAGAGGAGGGAGCAGAGGAGGGAGCAGAGGAGGGAGCAGAGGAGGGAGCAGAGGAGGGAGCAGAGGAGGGAGCAGAGGAGGGAGCAGAGGAGGGAGCAGAGGAGGA
>NZ_JBITJV010000010.1:181826-277790 GCF_044460385.1 Streptomyces sp. NPDC050121
GGAGCAGAGGAGGGAGCAGAGGAGGGAGCAGAGGAGGGAGCAGAGGAGGGAGCAGAGGAGGGAGCAGAGGAGGGAGCAGAGGAGGGAGCAGAGGAGGAAGCCGGGGAGGAAGCAGAGGAGGAGGCAGAAGAGGAGCTGGGGGGGGAAGCGTTCAGGGTCAAGGCCTCTCTCCTGGGGCGAGGGCGGGGACGTCGGCCGTGGGGACGGCGGCTCCGAAGGGCAGCGGATGGATGCGGCACAGGGCGGCCACCTCGGCCCGCACCCGGTCGCGCACGGCCGGGTCGGTGCGGAACTCGGTGTCCGACAGCACGGTGGTGGCGGTGAGCACCTCGTGCAGGAGACCGGCGCAGACCCGCATCTCGGCGGGCCCCATGCCGCGCTGCGCCAGGACGTTCGTGCCCAGCCGCAGGCCGCCGGCGACGAGCGGGGGCTTGTCGTCGCCGGGGATGCGGTTGCGGTTCGTGAGGATCGCGCAGTCCTCCAGGGCTCGTTCGGCGACCACGCCGGTCATGCCGTGCCCGGCCATGTCCAGCAGCACCATGTGGTTGTCGGTGCCGCCGGTCAGAACCCGGTGGCCGAGCCCCGCCAGATCGCCGGCGAGGGCCGCGGCGTCGTCGACGACCAGCCGCATGGTCTCCTTGAACGCCGGTTCCGCCACCGCCTTCAGGGCGTGCGCCTTGGCGGCGATCGAGGCCGGGCTCGGGGTGCCCTGCGACTGGGGGAAGACCGCGCGCTGCATCAGCCGGTCGAGCGGGGTGCGGCCGTCCGGGCCCAGGGTGCGGTGCTCCCGTCCGATGAGGATCAGGCCGCCGCGCGGGCCGCCCAGCTGCTTGTAGGTGCTGGTGGTGGTGATGTGGGCGAGGTCGATGGGGCTGGGGTGTTCGCCGGCGGCCACCAGACCGGCGATGTGCGAGATGTCCGCGACCAGAAACGCCCCGACGGAGTCCGCGATCGCCCGGAAACGGGCGAAGTCGAGCGTCCGTGGATAGGCGCTGGCCCCCGCGATGACCACGGTGGGGCGGTGGACCCGGGCCAGTTCGGCCGCCTGGTCGTAGTCGACGAACCCCTGCTCGTCCAGGCCGTAGTGGACCGCCCGGTAGTGGCGCCCGGTCACCGAGGCCGAGGACCCGTGGGTGAGATGACCCCCGGCGTCCAGGTCGAGGGCGAGCAGGGTGCCGCCCGGGGGAAGCAACGCGGCCAGCACGGCCTGGTTCGCCGAGGAGCAGGAGTGCGGCTGGACGTTGGCGTAGCGGGCGCCGAAGGCCTGCCGGGCCCGGTCGGCGGCCAGCCGCTCCACCCCGTCGAAGCGGCCCGCGCCGGGGTGGTAGCGGGCCCCCGGATAGCCCTCGGCCGTCACGTTCGACAACGCGGCGCCGCCCGTCGCCAGGACCGACGGGCTCGCGACGCTGGCGGACGCCACCATCGCCAGCGTCGCGGTCTGCTCCTCCACCTCCCGGTCGAGCAACCCCGCCAGCTCGGGATCGGTCCGGGTCAACAGCTCCGCCCCCCGCCGCAGCAGCAGAGCCTGCGCCGAGCCGGAGCCGGAGCCGGAGCCGGAGCCGGAGCCGGCTCCGGGGACGGTGTTGGGGCCGTTCTGTAGACGGCCCGGGGCCGCGGTTGCGGCCCGCGGGGTCTCAAGCATGCGTACCCGCCGCCTTCTTGGCCTGCGTCAGCCCGTCGACGGCCGAGGCGATGGTGGCGACCGTGGCCCCGCCGTACAGCAGACGGACGTTGACCTTGACGCCGAAGTGCTTGTTCAGCCGGCTCACCACACGCATCGCCTGCAGCGAGTTGCCCCCCAGCTCGAAGAAGCTGCCGTCCGCTCCGACCTGCTCCATGGACAGCACGGCGCCGAAGACCTCGGCCACCTTCTCCTCCGTGGCGGTCCCCGGGGCGACGAAACTCGCCGCGCCGTCCGTCGCGGACACCGGAGCGGGCAGCGCGCTCCGGTTGATCTTGCGGGCCGGGGTCAGCGGGAACTCCGCCAGCTCCACCCAGGCCGTGGGCACCATGTACTCGGGCATCGTGCGGCCCAGGTGCTCGCGCAGCTCGGCCACGGTCGGCGAGGCGTCACCGAGCACCGTGTAGTACGCGACGAGCTGCTTCTCCCCGCCGTCCTCCCGCAGCAGCACCAGAGCCATACGGATCTTCGGGTGCGTCAGCAGCCCCGACTCGATCTCGCCGAGCTCGATCCGCAGCCCGCGCAGCTTGACCTGGTTGTCCAGGCGGCCGATGAAGTCGATCTGCAGATCGCGCGTCCAGCGCACCAGGTCACCCGTGCGGTACACCCGGCCCTCGCCCAGGAACGGGTCGGGGACGAACTTCTCGTCCGTCATCTCCGGCAGGTTCAGATAGCCGCGGGCCAGGCCCTCGTCGCCGCCGATCAGCAGCTCGCCCGGCACGCCGACCGGCACCAGGTTGAAGTCCTTGTCGACCACGTAGTGCAGCCGGCTGAACTCGGGCCGGCCGATGGGCGGCGACGACAGCCACTCCTTGTGCTCACATAGATATTCGGTGGTCGCCACCGACGCCTCGGTCGGACCGTAGAGGTTCACGAACTTGCGGCCCGGCAGGTTCCACTTGTTGACCAGCTCGGCCGGCAGGGCCTCCGCACCGCCCATGATGTACTTCAGATCCGGGTACGGCCCCGCCTCGACCACGGAGAGGATCGCGGGCGACAGACCGGCGTACGTGACCCGCTGGTCCCGGATCAGCGCGCCCAGGGACTCCGGCGACGAGGCGTCCTCCGGCGCCACCAGCACCATCGCCGAACCGCTGATCAGACCGGCGAAGATCTCCCCCTGCGACATGTCGAAGGTCAGCGCCGGCAGCTGCAGCAGCCGGTCCTCGTGGGTCCACTCGCCGAAGCTGCGCCGGTAGGCCTCGATGAACATGCGCAGACCGCGCTGCTCGATCATCACGCCCTTGGGACGCCCGGTCGAGCCCGACGTGTAGAGGACGTACACCAGCGACGTCGGCTCCGCCCACTCCTCCAGCGGCACGTCGTCCGACTGCGCCTCGATGACATCCCAGTCGGCGTCGATCCGCAGGCTCTCCCAACCGCAACTGTCCGGCAGATCGCCCAGTGCGGCCTGCCGCGTGATGACCAGCGGTGTCGCGGTGTCCCGCAGCATGTGGTCCAGCCGGGCGTTGGGGTGCGAGGGGTCGATGATCGTGTACGCGGCGCCGGACACCATCACGCCCAGGATCGCCACCAGGGCGTCCAGGTCGCGGTCCATCGCGATGGCCACGACCTGCTCGCGGCCCACACCCCGGGAGCGGATGTACCGGGCGAGCTTCCCGGCCCGCCGCATCAGCTCGCCGTACGTCATCTCCACCCCGCGGCAGACCGCCGCGACCAGCTCCGGGTGCTCCTCGGCGATCCGCGCGATCGTCGCGTGCACCGGCTCCGTCGGGTACTCGAAGTCGGGGCCGCGTCCGACCGCGAGCAGCTCCTCGCGCTCGGCTTCGGACAGCAGCGGCAGCGCGGAGACCGGGGTGTCCGGGGCGTCCGCCGCGGCCGCGAGCACGGTCTCGAAGTGCCGGACCAGGGCCTCGATGCGCCAACGGTCGTACAGGTCGGTCGCGAACTCGACGATCAGCCGCAGCCGTTCGACGCCCTCGACGAAGCTGAAGGACACATCGAACCGGGAGCGCGTCCCGGCCACCGTGATCGTCTCGGCCGTCAGGCCCGCCAGCTGGAACGCGTCGCCGGTGGTCGTCTCGCCGAGCAGCTGGCAGGCGATCTGGAACAGCGGGTTGCGGCCCGCGTCCCGAACCGGCTGCACCCGGTCCACGACACGGTCGAACGGCACGTCCTGGTTGTCGTACATGTCGAGGTTGGCGTCGGTGATGCGCTCCAGCAGCTCGGCGAAGGTGACCCCGCCGGACAGGTCGGACCGCAGCACCGTCATGTTGATGAACAGGCCTACGACGTCCTCGAGTTCGGGGTCCGTACGGCCGAGCATGGGCACCCCGAGGGCGATGTCGTCCTGGCCGCTGTACCGGCTCAGCACGACGTTCAGCGCCGCGGCGACCACCATGTACAGGGACGCGCCCTGCTCCTGCGCCAAGGCGCGTGCCTTGGTGAGCAGTTCGGTGGGGAAGTCGACCACGAAGGTCTCGCCGCTCTGCGTGGGCTCCGCGGGCCGCAGCCGGTCGGCGGGCAGTTCGAGCGCCTCCAGACCGGCCAGCCGCTCCTGCCAGAACTTGAGCTCCTCCTCCCAGACACCGTCGGCCTGCTGCCGGCGCTGCTCCTGGACGTGGTCGCCGTAGCCGACTGTCAGCTCCGGAAGCGCGGGCGTGCGGCCCGCCGTCAGGTCCCCGTAGGCCTGGGAGATCTCACGGCTGATCACACCGCCGGACCAGCCGTCGGTGACGATGTGATGGAAGCCGAGGCACAGCACATGGTGGTCGGCGGCCAGCCGGAACAGCAGGAACCGGGAGACGGGCCCCGCCGTCAGGTCGAACGGCGTGTCGGCCTCGGTCTGCAGCGCCTCGCGCAGCGCGCTCTCCGCGTCTTCGGGGTCCGGCCGGGAGAGGTCGCGAAGCGGCAGCGGCCGGTCCTGCACCGGTGCGACGACCTGGTAGGGCACACCGTCCGCCGAGTGGAAGGTCACCCGCAGCTGCTCGTGGCGCGCCACCAGCACGTTGAGGGCCTGCTCCAGCGCGGGCACGTCCAGCGGACCGCGCAGCCGGTAGGCCTGGATGACGTTGTAGGTGGTCTCCCCGGGACTCATCTGGTCCAGGAACCACAACTGCTCCTGCCCGAAGGACAGTTGGATGCGTGACTCGTCGGGGAGCGAGGCGCTCATCGTCACAGGACTCCAATCGGCTGTTCACGGTGGTGTTCCAACGGGGCGTTACGGGGACGTCAGCGGTGCGGGCGAGTCGGTGGTGCGGGCGAGTCGGTGGTGCGCAGACGTGAGTGGTTCGCGTCAGTGGTTCGGGGGCGGTGAAGTCGTGCGGGCGTCGGGCCTGAGGACGCTCTCCACGCGGCGCAGTCCTTCGGTCACCGCCTCCGGGGAGCGCGCGAAACAGATCCGGAAACCGTCGCTGGCACCGAGGGTCTCGCCGGGCATCAGCAGAACCCCCAGGTCCAGCGCCCGGCGGCACATCGCCAGCGGCTCCTCCCCGGTCCGGAGCCAGAGCCAGGCGAACGGCGTGCCCTCCGGTTCCACGAGCTCCACCGCGTCCGCGTTGCGCCGGGCGAACTCCCTGACCAGGGACAGCCCCTGCCCGGTGAGCTCGTGATAGGACCGCAGATGGCGCTCACGGTCGGCCAGCACCTCGCGGGCCAGCGTCTCGCACAGCACCGAATTGGAGATGGTGGACAGGAACTTGCGCTCGGCACAGCCCGCCACCACGGACGGCGGACCGTACAGCCAGCCCACCCGCAGCCCCGGGAAGCCGTACACCTTGGACAGGCTGGACACGGAGATCACCCGGTCGCCGTCGAGCGCGGGGGAGCGGGACAGATCGAGCGCGTACTCCTCGTCGAGCAGCAGCCGAGCGCCCGTGCGCGAGGCGAGGGCCACCAGGGCGCGCAGGTCCCGCTCGGCCATGCGCCGACCGGTCGGATTGCACGGGCTGTTGGCCACGATCAGCTTCACGTCGGGCCCGGCGACGGCCTCGGCGGCCTCGACGTCGAAGCTCAGATCCGGACGGAACCCGACGAGATCGACCCGGCAGCCGAGCGCGGCCGGCACGTCCCAGGACTGCTGCCAGCCCGGCCGGAAACCGATCACCCGGTCCCCGGGGCTCAGCAGCGACGCGTACACGAGGTAGAGGGCCTGTTGGGCGCCCTGGGTGATGAGGACCGAGTCGGGCGACCCGCCGTACAGTCCCGCCACCGCCTCGCGCAGCGCGCCCAGGCCGTGGTCGTGGCCGTAGTCCAGCTCCAGGCCGGCCGGCAGGGTGAGGTCGTCGAGGTGTCCGGGGAGCATGTTGCTGTCGCCGAGGTCGATGTCGAAGCGCCCCGCGGCGTCCTCGAACACCCACCGCTGCATCGGGTAGTCGCGGGCGTGCTCGACGGAGACGGTCACAGGGCCGCCCCGGCCGTCGCGGCTCTGGCCCCGGTCGCCGTCGCCGTCGCCAGCCGGCCAAGTCGGGCGCGCAGCGCGGGCGCGAAGGCGCCGACGGCCACCTGCTCGGCGTCTCCGGTCATGGTGACCCGGCCGTCCGCCCCGACGCTGATCTCCACACTGCCCCCCGGCATCCTGACCTCCACCCGCTCGTCGCACAGTCCGAGTTCACGCGCCGCGGAGGCCGCGGCACAGGCGCTGCTCCCGGACGCCGTCACATAACCGGCGCCCCGCTCGAAGACCTCCAGCTCCATCACGTTCCGGCCCGCCATGCGCGCGAACTGCACATTGGTGGCCTGGGGGAAACGGGGGTGCCGGGCGATCTTCGGTCCGAGCAGGCGGGCCAGCCGCGGAGTCGGGTCGTCCACCAGCACCACGGTATGCGGGTTGCCGTTGTACACACAGGTGACGATCAGCCGATCCCCGTCCACCGTCAGCGGCACGGACACCGCCCGGCCGCGGTACGGCGTGTCGTCCTCGTCGAGCAGCGGCAGATCGGCCGCGTCGAAGCTGGGGCGGCCCATGCCGACCTCCACCCGGCCCGCGGCGGCGTCGAGGATCCGCACCGGACACTCGCCCGCGGCTGTGCGCAGCGTGAACTCCCGCCCGTCCGCCCAGCCGCCGGGCTCCTGCGCGGCCAGGTGCAGGGCGAACATCCGCAGTCCGTTGCCGCTGCGGCCGCAGTCGGAACCGTCGGAGTTGTACAGGGCGAGCGGCACCGGCGCCCCGGCGCGGGGCTCCTCCAGCGGCCCGTACAGCACACCGTCCGCCCCGATCCCCCGGTGCCGGTCGCAGACCAGCCGGATCGTCTCGGGGCTGACGGTGAAATCGGTGTGGCGCGGATCGATCACCAGGTAGTCGTTGCCCGCCGCCTGGTACTTGAAGAAGTCGGTCACGGCTGGTCTCCCTCCGCTGCTGGGCGCGGCGGAGCGCCGGGGCGTCGCGTCATGACGGCCCCGGGGCTCCACGGCGTTGCGGTCTACTTCTCGGCGAGGGCGGCGGCGTCGTGCTCCTCGCCGTACCACTTCTCCGCCCACCGCGAGAACGCGACGATGACGATGTCCCGGTGGCCCGGGCCGCCGTCGGCGGAGAGCACGTCGGTGACGTCGTGGGAGAGCGCCCGGTCGTCCAGCAGGACCGCCTGACCCGGTTCGAGCGTGCCCGTCCAGAAGGGTTGGTCGGCCCCCTCGTGCCACAGGCGGGTGGTGCCGCCGGCCACGTTCACCTTGTTGAGGATCGCGATCATCACGAACTCGTGCCCGTCGTGGTGCACGCCCTCCGGGGTGAGCGGGCCCGGCTTGCCGCCGTCCGCACGGGTCCGGTTCTGGTGGACGTTGATCTGCCAGTCCTCGGACCGGTCGAGGCCGAGTTCGCGGATGCCGGCCTCGATCAGCGGGGTGAAGTCCACCTTGATCGGCTCGTAGACCCGGCGGATGCCGCCGCCGACCGAGTTGAACTTCTTGTACGTCGTGTAGTCCCGGTGCGCGAGCCGCTCGAACGACCAGGCCTGGTCGCCCTGCGGGCTCAGCCGGTACTGGGAGAACCGTTTGAAGCGGGTGCCGTTGCCCATGTACTCGTCGACCGGGCAGTCGTCGTAGCTGGGCAGGATGTCGGCCGAGACATCCGGCAGGTCGATGATGACGAACCCTTCACTGCCGAGCGGCATGTTCTGTCCTCCAGACGGAGTGGGTGGTGGGCGTCAGGCGGCGGACGGCATGCGCTCGTCCAGGTATGCGGCGGAGGAGTTGAGCCGCCACAGGATGCCGCGCGCGATGGCGCGGCGCATGTGCGCCGATTCGGCGGCGGGCAGCACCACGTTGTGGAACCATCCCTGGGCGTGCTGGGAATCGATGGTGATGTGCAGCCGGTGGTAGGTGATGCCCACCTCCGGCAGACCGAGGCGCTCCCAGGCGTGCACGACCTGGACGAACCGGTCCGGCGCCATCCACTCGGTCATCCCCAGGAAGCCCACGGCCTCCGGGTACAGCGAGCGGTAGCGGCACAGCATGACCGCGAGGTTCCCGTTGAGCAGCGAGGTGGCGGTGAGCGAGCGCTCCAGCTCCTCCTCCGAGATCTCGAAGACCTCGAAGATCTTGTTGAAGAGGGTGGTGTGGACCTCGGCGGGCTTGCCGTTGCCCATCTCGTCCCAGAAGTTGGAGGCGATCTCCATCTTGGCCTCGCCAGCGGTGCCCACCTGCATCAGCGCCAGCAGGTCGTCGAAGCGGCCGTCGACCACCGACTCCTGCATCACGTAGTTGCGCAGGTCGCTCTCGGTCGCCGTGTTGCGGATGAACTCGTGGTAGTAGGGGTGCTTGTACACCCGGTGGCCACGGGCCATCTGCTTCAGCCAGGACAGGTACTCGCGCGGGTCCGTGGGCGCCTCGTCGAGCAGGGCCGGATCGATGAGCCGGTCCTGGGCCTCGGCGGTGGCGGTCTCCAGCAGCCGGCCTATCTCATAGACGGCGACGGAACCCTCGGCGTTCTCGCCCTGCGGGATCTTGGTGTGCAACTGGTAGATGCGGTCGAGCAGATACTGCTGCGCGTACAGGGCGCTTCGATCGCCCAGGGCAGCGGCTCTGTTGATGTCGGCGACCTCGCCGAGGACACGGTCCCGCTCGCTGCCCGACAGGACGGAGTCGACCTTCCCGGGTGCGGAACCGAGCCATGCGCCGATCGTGTCCACCGTGGACAGGAACGGGTCGCCGGTTGCCGCCCGACCCTTGGCGCTGCCGACTTGTGGCATGAGTTTCCCCTTGGATTCACTGGACGAATTAAGTTTCGTCATGAAGGCATTCACCGTCGTCCGGAAGGCAGCGGGCTCCCTTCCCCCTTTGTCACGCGTGTCGTTCACGTGACGCCGGCCTGCCGATCGCGCGAAGCGGGAGGGCGTTCGACGAGGCGGAAACACAAGGGCGCGAACCGGCCTTTCTTTCCGTCTCTTATGTGTCGCCCGAGCCCGGACGGGGCGGCAGGCCTCGGCTATTCTGCGGCGGCCTCACTGGACGAAGTCTGTATACCGTCTGGATGCCCACAGGCCCTCGTGGACGGCATCATGACGAAGGGCGTGGAGCTCGACGGTATGTGATGATCCGTTACCTTTTGGTAGGGTTCAGAAAAAGTGCGGAGCGTATCATTCCGCCCGCTTTTGGAGGGGGTTGTCATCACAGTGAATTACCATCGAGGCGAACGTGAAATACAGGAGAGGCTGGGCCGTTCAGCCGAGGCCGAACGATCGTCCAGAGTGATCCGGAAAGGTTTGACAGACATTTTAGCGGCCTTTATCGGAATGCAGACTCTGGCAGTGACAGGATCAACCGATTCCGACGGCCTCGTCTGGGCCTCGGCGTTGACCGGCCCCCCAGGATTCGCCAGAGGCACCGGCCCCCATTCACTCTCCTTGGCCGCCGAACCGGAGCGGCTTCCATTACCTCTGCGGCTGGAGGGCGGCTGGGCCGGTACGGGTTGGTCGGGACAGGGTGGGGCTGGGGGCGGCGGGGCCGGGAGCGGCTCGTCCGGGGGGCGCTGGTCCGGGAGCGGTCGGTCCGGGGGCGGTCGGTCCGGGGGCGGGCGCTCTGAGGTGGGCCCGGTTGAGGTCGGGTCCGGGGGCGGTCGGTCCGGGGGCGGGCGCTCTGAGGTGGGCCCGGTTGAGGTCGGGTCCGGGGTCGGTTGCTCTGAGGTCGGTTCGCTGGAGAACCGTCCGCTTGGGGTCGGGCGTCCTGAGGTCGGTTCGCTGGAGAACCGTCCGTTGTCGATCGGTCGGCCTGAGGTCGGTCGGTCCCAGTTCAGTCCGCTGGAGATCAGGCCGTTCGAGATCGGGGTGCTGTTTCCCGACACACGCAGGCGGCTGAGGCTCAGGGTCAACGGGATCGCCCGCCCCACCCGGCGAGGGCTCGCGATCGACACGGCCCAGGTCTTCACCAACTGCCCCGGCCGCCTGCGCCACCGCAGCGGCGAGGCCCGCCCTCCCCTCGCCTCAGGACCGACCGCCTCCGGCGAGTCGCTCAGCCCGGCCCAGCGGGCCTGGATCCGGGAGGCGGACACTTTCTTCATCGCCACGGCCTCGGACACGGGCGCCGCCGACGCCAGTCATCGGGGCGGGGAGCCCGGCTTCGTCGAGGTCGTGTCGCCGACCGAGCTGACCTGGGCGGAGTATCCGGGAAACTCGATGTTCATGACACTCGGCAACCTCGTCCTCAACCCGCGCGCCGGAGTGCTGTTCCTCGACGAGCGCAGCGGCGTGACGCTCCACCTCACCGGCACCGCCCGCGTCCGCCTCACGGACGCGCGGCCGACCGTCCACTTCACGATCACACGGGTCGTGCAGGTGGGAGATGTGGGACAGGTGGGAGCGCCGGGACAGGCAGGAAGGGTGGGGCAGGCTGGAAAGGTGGGGCAGGCTGGAAAGGTGGGGCAGGCGGGGGACGATCCCGATGGAGTCGCTCACCGGGACTGAAGCCGGCCCGGCCGGTCGTCCGGCCACAGCCGACGGCCTGCCTGACGCCGCAGCCGACGGCCTGCCTGACGCCGCAGCCGACGGCCTGCCTGACGCCGCAGCCGACGGCCTGCCTGACGCCGCAGCCGACGGCCTGCCGACGCAATAGCCGACGGCCTGCCGACGCAAGGGCCGGCAGACCGTCGTTGACACATCGCTACCGTCGTAGACACATCGCTCAGGTCAGGGAGCGATGTCCCACTGCTGACAGGTGTTGTCGAGCTGCTGCCACTGGCGCACCGCGGTCCCGTTGGCGGTGCCGCAGTTCGCGACGTCCAGCGTCATGCCGGTGTTGACGTTGGTGATGGTGTAGTGGCTGCCGACGTTGGTGACGTCCCACTGCTGGCAGCGGTTGCCGAGCGAGGCCCACAGCTGGACGGCCGTGCCGTTGGTCTGCCCGCAGTTCTTGTCGTCCAGGACCGTGCCGCTGTTGACGTTGGTGATGGTGTAGTGGCCGTTGCCCGCGGCGGCGAACTTCCACTGCTGGCAGGTGTTGCCGAGCGAGGCCCAGATGTCGATCGAAGTCCCGTTGGCCGTACCGCAGTTGACCGCGTCCAGGACCTTGCCGGAGTTGGTGTTGGTCAGGCGGTAGGCAGTGCCGGCGACGGGGAAGGTGGCGGCCGGGGTCGTGTAGCCGACGGAGGTGACGTTGGCCTGTACGGCGTTGTCGGTGGCGTCGGTCGGGTAGCCGGAGGTCATGACGCCTTCGAAGAAGGAGCCGTCCGACCCGTTGCTGTTGTCACCGCCGGTGCCGAGGACGATGGCGCCCTCCAGGTGCATCGGGGTGTATCCGCCGAGGTTGGGCAGCGCCCCGTTGTACCAGGTGGTCAGTGAGCCCGACTGGGCGTTGCCGCCCTTGATCGCGTAGGTCGTCGTGCCGTTGTTCTTCTCCATGGCGGTGACGTACTCGCTGGAGATGCCGGTGTTGGCCGAGTTGGCGCCGTTCCCTCCGAAGAACAGCCCGTTCTCCAGGTCCGCCTCGACCCAGGGGCCGGATCCGGCACCGGAACACGAGAACCAGCACTCGGTGCCGAAGTTGATCGCGTCCATGTGACCGTTGCCGGTGTCGTTGCCGGACGTCTCGGCGTTGCCGTAGTCGAAGCAGCAACGGTTGTTCACGTGGTGGCCGCTGGTCACCATGTAGGCGCCCTCCGGGTTGCTGCCGGTGGCGATGCCCGTGGTGCTGTTGTTGCGGTAGCCGACGCCGGCCGACACCCAGATGCCGTATGCCTTGTGGCCGCCGACCATGACCGGCAGGGCGTTCGCGATCGCGCCGACGTCCTGGCCGCCGTTGCCGCCCGGCCCTTCGATCGTCAGGTCGTTGTGGTTCGGGCTCTGGTCGTAGATCTTGGTGATGATGCAGGTCGTGCCGGAGCAGAAGGAGTCCTGGGCAGCGGCGTTGGCGTAGCCGCCGGTGCTGAGGAGGCCGATGTTGGTGGTGGCCGAGTCCGAGGCGCGCTTGACCTGGTAAAGACCGCCACTGTAGGAGGCGTAGAGCGCCCGGGTCGTGCTGTGCGCTGCGGCGCACGGCGTTCCGGCGGCGGCGTAGACGTCGCAGGGCAGGGACGAGGCCGCCTGGGCTGTGCCTGCGGTACCCACCAACCCGACCAGGATGCCGGCGAGAAGCGTGAGGACCGCGCCCACGGACAGCGGGAGCCCTCTCAGGTGTCTACGTATCACTGTGAACCTCTTCCGTCGTGCGTTCTTCTCGGCCCCGGCGCCGTGTGCGCAGGGAGGCTGGGCAAGTGATGTGCGGTGCGCGGTGATGCGCGGACACGGGCGACTGCTGCCAGGAGACGGAGTCGGGGGCGCTTGGCGCCGCCTCGGCATCACTCGGCAGACATTTGTTAACGCTCACATGCGTGGGCGCTTGGGTGACGCCGCTGATCCGGAGCTGCGGGGAATCGGGTACGTGCGGTCGGCGGACGCTCTGTTCGAGCGCGGCTGCCGAACGCGAATGCGTCACCGCGCGGCGGTGACCGGTCCTGAGATGGAACGTCGTGCATGCGTCGATCTGACGCGATAAAAGATGATCTTCTGCTATTGCGGCCCTGCCTTTTGTACGCTGACCTCTGGGGATGGTCAACACGGTGGGACGGTCAAGACTGTGGAAACAAACGCTCCGCTTCCGCTTTCGAGACGTGTGACGCGGGGGGTTCCGGCGCCGTCCTCGACGGCGGCTTCTTGAGCGGGGCACCCCGAGTTCCATGACTGACCGTGCCGGTGAAAGAGCCTACGAGCCGTGGGCATCGACGTTTCTCGCCCCTCTTCAAATGTGTGCGCTAACAACCGCCGGCGATGAGGCCGCTGAGGCCTGCTGGGACGGCCGAGCGGTCGCGCGGCGTCGACGGCGCCGACGCCGTCGACGGCGCCGGATGCGGCCAACGGGCCGTCTCGGCCTGACTTCGCATCAGATATCAGGGTTCGACCAGGGTTTGCTCAGGGGCGTTCCCTGATGAGCCGGGCGGCCGGTGCGGAAGAGACTCGTGGCGGGGTCGGTCGATCACCGGTCCGACCACAACGATCATGGAGAGCCCATCGTGAACAGCTCTGCCCGTCGGACCCGTTGGACCACCCTGGCTGTCTGCGGCAGCCTGCTTTTGACCCTGGCCACGGGGGTGGTCGCGCCCGCCTCCGTCGCCGCTTCAGGCCCACCACACGCTGCCGCCACCGTGCCGTTGCCCGGGCTGGACCCTGTCGCGCTCAAGGCGGCCATCGGCGGTCTGCCGGATGCGGACGTCACCGGTGCGCTGCTTCGGATCACTGGTCGTGCGGGCCACTGGTCGGGCACATCGGGTGTGGGCAACCTGGAGACCGGTCAGGGCGTGCCGCCTGACGCGCACATCCGGATCGGCAGTATCTCCAAGGTGTTCACCGCCACGATCGTTCTCCAGCTCGCTGCCGAGCACCGGATCGATCTGGACGAGCCCGTCCAGCGGTACCTGCCGGGCGTCCTGCCTGCCGACCTGCCGCCCGTCACGATCGGCCAGCTGCTCAACCACACCAGCGGCCTTCCACGCGGCGCCGACAGCCCGGACTTCGGCGACGGCAGTCCCGAATGGTTCGCCGCCAACCGCCTGAAGAGCTTCACTCCGCAGCAGGTGATCGACTTGATGGCGGGCCAGTCGATGCAGTTCGCGCCGGGCACCGCGCAGCAGTACAACGGGATGAACTACTACGCTGCCGGTCTGCTGGTCGAGAAGATCACCGGGCACACCTTCGCCCACGAGGTACGGTCCCGGATCACCCGGCCTCTCGCCCTGCGCGACACCTATGTCCCCGACGCAGACGACCCGCGGCTGCCGACCCCGCACTCCGACGGCTACCTGACGGTCAAGTCCTCGGACGGCACCATGCATCCGGTGGACGTCACTGAGCAGAGTCCCTGGCCCTGGGCCGAGGGCGGCATGATCTCCACCGCCGCCGACCTCGACCGTTTCATGACCGCACTCTTCCGTGGCCGCTTCCTTCCGCCGGCCCAGCAGGCCGAGCTCTTCACGGTCCCCGACGTCCCCGGTTTCCACAGCAGCCAGTGCCGTACCGAGGCCGACGCCGGCCGGGCCTGTATGACCATGGGGCTGACGCGGGTCAAGGCCTCCAACGGTGTCGTGGTCTGGGGCAAGACCGGCTCCCGCCCCGGCTACACCAGTGGCGTGTTCGCCACCCGCGACCTCTCCCGCAAGATCGTCTACTCCGTCAACCCCACCAACCTCAACGGCACCGAGATCCGCTACGTCCTGCAGATCGCCGCCGCCTCCTTCGGCACCGTGATCCCGGCCAAGAGCTGACCCTCGACGAGCCGACTGTCCTCGACACCGGCCCCGGGGAACGACGTGACCCCACCGGCCCAGGTGGCCGAGCGGGCCGGGAACAGCATGCCGATGCTGCCGACCACTCCATCCGACACAGCCACCCGCGAAAACCCGGTTACGGCCGGACAGCCCCGGACCTTCCCCTTGACCATCGGGGGAGGGTCCGGGGCATCGCCGCGGCGCGCGAAACGTGCTCTGAGCAGCAAAAACGGATGCTGAGCGCGGAGGTTCGGCGACTTCGACACGCATTCGACATGGCCGGGAGTCGGTCTACGGCCGCCGGTAGGCCGAAGGGTCGACACCCGCTTCCGGCTTCCTGCTGAAGGACACGTAGGCGGGGTGCTCAGAGTCTCCAACCTGCATGAGGGCGAAGAGATCGAGGTCATGGTTCGCGAACCTGTGGAGGTACTGGAGAAACAACTCCAACTCCTCGTCCGACAGCCGCTCATCGTGCCGCTCGTTGCGCATGACGTCACGATACGAGCCGAGGGGTTACGGCATGAGGCGGCCCTGTCCTGCTAGCGGTTGATCGGGATCTCGTAGACGATCTCGCAGTGAGCGGCGGGCACGACGATGTCCGCCGTCTCGACGGGCCGTCCCCCGTCGCTGTAGTACGTCCGCCTGATGTGCGTGACGAGCGCGGCCTTCTGGATGCCGAGTAGCGACGCCTCCTCGGCGGTCGCCTGCCTCGGCTCCGGCTGCTCCACGGCGTGGCCGACAGTGATGCCGATGGCGGCCATGCGGTTCACGACGCCCGCCCCGGCGTGCGGCCCTCCCTCGGGGAGGATGACGAGAGTGCCGGCCGTGAGGTCGTACGGCTCCCAACTCGTCGACAGCTGCACGGGCCTGCCGTCCGCCAGGAACTCGTACCTCGTACGCACGCACAGCTCGCCCTCGGCGATGCCCAGCCGTGCCGCGATCTCCGCCGGTGCCGGCACCTTGGCGTCGGTCCGGCTCTCCCAGTCCCCTTGCCTGCCGACGGCCTTCATGTCCGCGCGGAAGGGTGACCCGTTGGGCTGCTCGCGCGCCGACGAACGGACCACCCGCACTCGCTGCCGGGGCTCGGCGACGTACGTGCCCGATCCGGCACGCCCTTCCAGCACGCCCTGAGAGATCAGCAACTCCTGCGCTCGGCGCACGACGTTCTCACCCACACCGCATTCTTCGCCGATCTGGGCGCGGGAGGGCAGGCGGTCTCCCGGCTCCCACGCGTGCTCCGCGATCCGCCGCCGGAGTTCGTCGGCGATACGGAGATAGGGCGGCTGCTCAGGCATATGGAAAATCTAGTCCACTAGCTCTAATCTAGTTAACTAGCTTTACTCAAAGTGATCGCTGGTGACGGAGGCTGCCCTGTGCCCGCTTCGGGAGTTAGCGCGGCGGACCTCGCCGCCCGGCTGTCCGCCCTGGGGCTTCTCACGCGAGTGGAGGAACACCCCCGGCACACGTCGGTGGAAGCGGAAGTGCCGGATGCGCTCTCCGTCGAGTCGTGGCGGGAGGTCCTGGACGTGGTGGCGGAGGCCGATCGATTCGGGCTTCTGGCCACCAGCATGAACGGCCGCACCCTCTGGGCGGTCGTACGCAAAACGGTCCCCACGACGGGCGATGTCGGGGGACCGGGCCATCAGCGATAGGAGCTGACCAGCGTGCTCAACCGTATCCGCCGTGCCGTCTCGCTCACCAGAGAGCGGTACTTCCCCAGGGGCAGGCACCGTCGCCCCTTAACGACCTCCGGGCCGTCGGCCCCCGCCTCCTCCCTGTCTCCGGACAGGACGACGGCCGCCCGCCGGCGTGCCTCCGACGACGTGGACCACCGACAAACGCTCAGGGGTGAGGACGTCGCGCTCGTCCGCCCGTACGTACTGGCCTGGGAGAAGCGCGTGAGGAAGCGCGAAGTGGTAGTCGCTCCCTATCTGTCGGCCGACGCGTGGTCGACCCTGGTGGGGGTCCACTGATGCCTCCCCGTCGACAGACCCGCGTAACGGACGCCTCGGTCGTTCCCTACCGATCAACCTCATGCCGGATCGGCACCCACGACACCTGCGCGGAGTCCGCCCCGGCCTCGGCGCCGGTAGACCTCCCGGTGGTCTACGAGGCGTGCGACTGCTCGTGTCATTCGGCGCCGGGCCAGATGAAGCCCACGGAGGTGCAGCGGTGAGGGAGCGGGTGCCCGTCGGCACGCTGGCATCCAACGTCGAGGTGACCGCGGCCACCGTGCAGCGCGGCGACATCATTCAACTCGGAGGTCGGGCCTGCCGGGTGCAGGATCTCTTCCAGCTCTCCCAGGGAGCGAAGCAAATCCTCTTCGACTCGGGCGAGTTGCTGACCATACACACGCGCACCCGGCTCGCTGCCGTGCGGATGATGAGGCGGCGGTGACCCGGTCCGTGCCTCCTCGCCACAACGACATCGCCGACGATCTCCGGCACCAGATCTCGACCGGCCACCTCAAGCCCGGCGAACGACTGCCGTCCGAGACCGACTTGGCCGGCCGGTACAAGGTCAGCACTGTGACGCTGCGGAGTGCCCTCGCGGTGCTCCAGGGCGAAGGCCTCGTCGAGAAGCTCCACGGCAAGGGCAACTTCGTTCGTCGCCCTCTCCGCCGGATCATGTACGTCGGTGGCTGGGGGACGCTGGACCCATGGACCGCCGCTGAAGCGGCCCTACGCGTCACGGTTCGCACTGCCACGGTTCGGGCTGACGGACACCTGACGACCCTGCTGAGGGTGCCGACGGGCAGTCCACTCGCGGAGTTCTTCTGCGTCAGCCACGAGGGGGAGTCACCGCACGGACTGGCCCGTATCTACGTCCCGCGCGACTTGGCGCCGACTGGAGTGCTCGACGACGAATCCTCATGCCCGGAGGCCGTCAAGAGGTTCGCCGTACTCGGCCGTACACCGGCTGCTGTCCGGGAATCGGTATGCGCCCGCCCGCCGACACCGGACGAGTCATCGACGCTCCGTACCAACTCCGCCGCGCCGGTTTTGGCGATCACACGCGTGTCGACCGACTTCACCGGCCGAGTGGTCGAGGCGGCCCTTCTGGTCTTCCCAGGGGACCGAGCCGACGCAGTCTTCACCACCCACCACACGCTCGACGAGAGGCAGCCGTCAGCATGACAACACGGAACGAATTGCGCCTCCTCCCGTGGTCAGGCCCGGAGGGCAAGCCCTGCTACCTGAGCACGGATGACAAGGGCGGCTACATGTCCCGCCTGGCGGACAACATCGAAGCGGACCAACTCGATACGGCGGCGATCCTGTTGGAGCATGCCTCGGACACCCTCGACGACCAGGACGCGGACTCGGAGGACCTACGCCGGTTGACGGGGGAACTGACCGGGACCCTTCGGGACGTGCTCCGGGTCGCAACCAGCCGCGGTCACCTCCTGGGGGTGAGCGAACCGCACCGCTTCTGAAACAGCAGCCGCAGACTGGTCCCACGGCCCCGCCGAATTCCCCAGGCGGGGCCCCAACGGTGCCCGGCGTGGCACCATGCCCCCTTCAGCACACCGTTCATGGGGGACACATGCGCACCCGCGCCACCATCGCACTCACCACCGCCCTGCTCGCCACCCTCGCCGCCTGCTCCTCGTCCAGCGACGACAAAGCCGACACCCCGAACAGCAGCCCAACCATGGCCGCCGAGACGCCGACCACCACCCCGACGGCGCCCGACGCCACCGAACTGGAGCGCGTCGCGGACACGTACGTGAACCTCTACTTCGGAGGGGCCGGCGAGGGCGCGTACGCCTTCCTGTCGAAGCGCTGTCGCGCCAAGGCAGACCCGGCCACGTACGCGACCACCGTGGAGCAGGCAGCAAAGAATTACGGGCCTGACCATCCGGCGACGGACGTGCACGCCACCGTCTCAGGGGCCATGGGCCGCGTCTCGTACAAGGTGAAGGGCCTGCCGAAGTTCGACCAGCAGGGACAGCCGTGGACGGTTGAGGGCGGCGCCTGGAAGTACGACGCCTGCTGACCCCGCGCCACCCCGGGCACCGTCGGCGGTGCCCCTATCGTGCCCGGCGGATTGCAGCCCTCAAGATCCTGCCGCGCCCGGCCCGCCGACGACAGCCCGCCACGACGGCGGGTGTGCCGACGGACAGGCGGCCGTATGCCTTCCTGCACCCCCACCGGCCTCAGCCACGCTGCTATGCCGTCGACCAGAGCAAGCCCCGCCGGCAGGGTCGTGCGACGCCTCGGTGTCCACCAACCTCAAGCTCTCAGCTTGGGAAGCTGCGGGCATTTGCGGCTGGTTTTGGCGCTGACCTGCTCGAATGGGCAAGGTAGGGCTTGATGGGGCCTGCTGAATTCACCGTGGTTCCCCGCTGTTCTCCGCTCGATCTGGTGCGCTTGTGGTGCGCGCCGTCGTTGTCCAGCACTCGGTGGTGCCTATCGCTTCTGTGCCCGGTAGCGCTTCGTCAGCGCGGTGATCCGAGCTGGGTCCGACTGACCATTGAGCTCGGCCAGGAGGTCGTCAGGGCACAACTCGTAGAGATCGCCCCACCATCGACGGCCTCGGTTGTCCCAGATGCGGTAGCCGCCCGGTACCCCTCTGGCCACATAGCGTCTCCTGCTCACCGTCCCCCACCTCCCCGCACAGCTCGTGCCGCTGTCAACCTCGGCCCCGGCGCAGACCATACGGAGGGGGGGCCGTCCAGCGAGGCAATATGCGACAGCCGGCGAGCACCCTTCCAACTGTGCTCGTGGGGTGTCGGGCTGTGTCCGGGAGCGTTCACCTGTCATCGGCGGCTGGGCCTTGGTCGGCCCTCAGGCCTTAGTCCCGTCTGAGCGACCGTGAACGTTGCTGAATGAGACGGAAACTGAGACGGCGGCACACGATTTAGCCAGTGCCTTTGCAGCTGGCCGCTGACGGCACGTCGTGGCACAACTGGTCCTGGTGAGCCTGGACCTCACCCCCACTGAAGAAGATCATGAGGATCAAGATGGCCATTACGGCTTGGGTGACAACCGTTACGACGGCGTCGACCCATGCGGCTGTCACGGCCGCCGCAATGGCGAGAACTCCGACTCCGCCGGCGGCGTCCAGGTAGCCCCACAAGGGATCGGTTGTGGCGGTCTTCTCCGGGTCGAGTTCGAAACCGGACAGGAACCAGAGTCCGAAGATCACCGTCAGGGTGATCAGCTCCAGGAGCACGAGACCGCACCCGGCTGCGATGTCGGCACCCCGGTCCACGCGGCGCCGCTGCCTGGAGCCGGTGGTGGCATCGAAGGCCGGAGGGGCAACGGGTAAGTCCATACCCGCCACCCTGCCCACGTGCGTAAGGCAGCACATGAGTACGAGTACTCAGCTCCGCACCAGATGGATCCCGTGATTCACCAGGCACCTTCCCATCGATCCTGCGTCAGCTCCTCAGGAGCGGTTGCCGTCAACCACTGCCGTCAATACAAGAACCAGAGGCCTCATAGATTCCTCCACGGGGCCTCTGACCAGCTGTGCACTCGGCAGGATTCGAACCTGCAGCCCTCTGATCCGTAGCTCTGCAGAGATCGGTCATTGGAGGTCATACAGGCTGCGGGGAGGGGCTTGGCGGCCGGTGCTGGTCTATGCCGGTTGCTGGGGTTGCTGTACCTCGTTGCTGTACAGCAGGATCCCGACCGGGGGTGTGGCCATGGAACGGGAACAGCTCGAACGGCTGCTGGGTGGTGGCGACGACACGTCGTCGTCCGCTCTCGCTGCACTCCGCGCCGGCGCTTCATACGTCGTCTGGGACGGAACGACGTCACCCAGGTCGCTCGCGACGGTCTATGGGCGCCGACTCCGTCACACCCTTCGGAGGGGTATCGAGACCTCCGGCTTGGCCCGGGCTGTGCAACGCCTCGACCTATACAGCCGACCGGTTCGACTGGGGCAGATCAGGACTGCCGATGGGGCTTGGATCTTCATGCTGTTCCTCGACGAGGACGGCAGCACGCTGGTGGCGTGCACCGGCGTCCGGCAGACCCAACCGGGCCCACCACGCCCAGACGCCAGCTGAAGCTCTGCACCGCCAACACGCTTTCCAACTGTGTTGGTGGGGCGGTGGGCTGTGTGCGGGGGCGTTCACCTGGGTTCATGGGCGGTTGACCCCCGCCGCGGTCTTGGCTCTCGGTCTCCTCTGAACAGCCGTGAACGGAGCTGAATGAGACGGAAACTGAGACGGATCACCTGGCACATAGGGTCAGACCAGGTGACGTGCTGCCGGTTGGGCGTCAGCGAGACCAATCCCCTCCTGGCGCAGCCAAGGTGGGGTGCCGGCGGAGCAATCAACCCCGACTCAAGGCCAACCATGCTTCGCCCCAAGGTCGTTGGACAGGACGTCTTGCCCCTCAAAGAGAGGTGGCGAACCTCACAAATCCTTGATCCGGTTGGGATTTTCGGACATTAGTGGGCCAAGCTCCTTGTCTGACGACAAGCCCCCACCGCCGTAGGTGGGGCGGTCTGGGCGTGCGCCGAGTCCTGCCGACGCCTGGATGCCGACCGGGCTGCCGGTGTCCCACCGCTCCAAGTCGGCTTCGATGAGCTGGTACGCGTTCGCGGTCGGGTACGTGGACGCCCGTTGGGCGGAGCTCGGCGGCAACAGCCGCAAGAACACCGCCAAGACCCTGACGGCGGTCACCATCGCGCTGCTGCGTGCCCAGCCGATCCAGTTCGCCCCGGTGGCCGTGCGGACCGCGCTGCGCGAATGGGCGTTCAACGCGACCCGCCGTGCGGACGCCCCGCGAGACGTGGTGACCATCCCCAGGTGGGTGGAGCGCAACTCCCTGCCGGTCTCGGTCTGGGAGGAGCCGGAAAGGGTCGATGAGGTCTTGCGAGCCGTCGACACGCGCCTCGACGGGAAGCAGGCGGCGGCTTGGTCCCGAAAGCGGAACCGCCGGATCCTCAACGTCGTCATGAAGCACGCGATCCGGCGGCGCGTCCTGCGGACCAATCCCCTCCCCAAGGGGAAGGAGGCGACGACTGTCACCAAAACCAGCAACGCCGTGGACAAGCGATCCTTGATGAACGCGGACCAGGCGGCGGCGCTCCTCGACTGGATCCGTCGCCGGCCACGCGGGGGAACGCGGCTGCATGCATTCTTCGCCACGCTGTACTACTGCGCTCTACGGCCGGAGGAAGCCGTGGCCATGCGAGTGCAGGACGTGATGCTTCCTGACCCCGACACCCGAGACGAGTGGTGTGAGCTGCTGATCCACACGGCGACCCCGGAGGTCGGCAAGCAGTGGACCGACACCGGGGAGATCCACGAGGAACGTGACCTGAAGGGCCGCGCCGAGGGTGAGACGCGCACCGTGCCGGGGCATCCCGCCCTGACGCGCATCCTGCGGCAGCACGTCGAGGAGGAGCAGCTCAAGCCCGGTGATCTGCTGTTCCAGGGGGAGACGGGCGGCATTCTCGCCGGCTCGGTCATTCGTCGGGCGTGGCGCAGTGCGCGCAAGGCCGTCCTGCCCGCGCACGTCTTCGAGTCGCCCACGGGGAAGCGCGTGTACGACAACCGGCACACGCGCCTCACCAAGTGGCTCAATGACGGGATCCCGCCCGCTCAGGTCGCCGAATGGGCCGGGAACAGCATGCCGGTCCTGCTGGCCACCTACGCACGGTGTGTCGAGGGGTAGCTGCCTGACCTGAAAAGGCGGCTGGAGGCCGCTGGAGATCTCCCCGAGCCGGCCGACGCGAGTTGAAGGCTTCTCGCCGAAAACTTCGACACGTATTCGACACAGCCACCCGCGAAAACCCGGTTACAGCCGGACAGCCCCGGACCTTCCCCTTGATCATCGGGGGAGTGTCCGGGGCTTCGCCGTGTCGCGTGAAACGTGCTCTGACCAGCAAAAATGCCCTCCCATAGGGAGGGCGGAGACTTGCGCCCCCGGCAGGACTCGAACCTGCGGCCAAGCGCTTAGAAGGCGCCTGCTCTATCCACTGAGCTACGGGGGCCGGGTGTGGTGGCCTCGTACGTGCTGCCCGGGTGTGGGCTGATCCGTGACGTTGCCGGGGACAAGGATAGGGCTCCCGGTTCCTTGTCCCGGTTGCTTCGCCTCCGTGGCTCAATGTGGAGGTTCGGTGAAGCGGTCCTGATAATCGCAGGCAGGTACGAATCGTGCATCGCTTTTGGCGTCCACGGCCACGGGTGTTGTGTACTCGTTATGCCTGGGCTGCGCCTCTGTCCCAGTCGCGCCTTCCGTCCCTTGTGTCCTATCGGCGCGCAGAC
Source organism: Streptomyces sp. NPDC050121 (assembly GCF_044460385.1). NCBI lineage: Bacteria > Bacillati > Actinomycetota > Actinomycetes > Kitasatosporales > Streptomycetaceae > Streptomyces > Streptomyces sp. NPDC050121. The sequence goes on from NZ_JBITJV010000010.1 coordinate 204,423, forward strand.
ATGCCTATATGCTTCATAAATCCCCTAAAATTGGGCATTCTTCGCATGTGGTGACCTTGGACGTACGGCCTCAGCTGCTCGACGCACTCTCCGCCCTGCGCGACCGTGTCGCCGCCGCACGCTTCCCGCTGCCCCTTGCGGGGGCCCCACGCGCGCGTGCCAACCGCGACGAACTGCTCGCCCAGCTCGACGACTACTTGGTGCCCCGCCTCAGGCAGCCCGAAGCGCCGCTGCTGGCCGTCGTGGGCGGCTCCACCGGCGCCGGCAAGTCGACCCTGGTCAACTCCCTGGTAGGACGGCGCGTCAGCGAGGCGGGCGTGCTGCGGCCGACGACACGGACACCGGTGCTCGTCTGCCATCCGGAGGACCAGCACTGGTTCAGCGGCATGCGGGTGCTGCCCGGCCTCACGCGCGTGTGGGCGCCCCATCGGGAGTCGGCCGACGACCTGTTGCTCCCCGGCGAGGACGGCAGACGCGTGCTGCGCATCGAGACCGCCGACAGCCTTCCCCCGGGCCTCGCCCTCCTCGACGCGCCCGACATCGACTCCCTCGTCGCCGACAACCGCGTCCTGGCCGCCGAGTTGATCTGCGCCGCCGACATCTGGGTGATGGTCACGACGGCCGCCCGCTACGCCGACGCCGTGCCCTGGCATCTGCTCCGCACCGCCAAGGAGTACGACGCCATGCTCGTGACCGTCCTGGACCGGGTGCCCCACCAGGTCGTCGGAGAGGTATCCCGGCAGTACGGCGCCCTGCTCACCAAGGCCGGGCTGGGCCACGTACCGCGCTTCACGGTGCCCGAGCTGCCCGAGTCCGCCTGGGGCGGCGGGCTGCTCCCGGCGACCGCCGTCGCGTCGTTGCGGACCTGGCTCGTCCACCACGTCCAGGATCCCAACTCCCGCCGCTACGCCCTGACCCGCACGGCACACGGTGTCCTCGACTCCCTCAAGGCCCGGCTGCCCGAGCTGGCCGGGGCCACCGCCGCCCAGTACGCGGCCGCGCTACGGCTCACGTCGGCCGTCGACGGGGCGTACGACAGCGAGTACACGCGCGTGCGGGGCCGTCTGCAGAGCGGTGCCGTGCTCGCCGGCGACGCGCTCAAACGCTGGCGGGCCTTCCCGCTGGACTGCAGCGCCGCCGAACTCCTCGACGCCCTCGTGGAGAGCCTGGGCGCGCTCCTGCTGTGCGCCGTCACCGCCGCCGACGAGCGCGTCGACGAGGCCTGGCGGCGGGAACCGGCGGCGAACGCGCCCTCCCTGTCCGACCGGGACACCTCGCCGGAGAACGCCGAGCACCGCATCGGCCTGGCGGTACGACGGTGGCGGCGCGAGCTGGAGGAGTACGCCGAGGACGAGGTACGCGGCCTGGAACGCGGTGTCGCGCCCGACCCGGAGTCGGTCGCCGCCCTCGTCGCCACCGCCGTGCTGGGCGGCCGCAGGGCCCGCTCGGCGGGCGAGGGGCTCGCCGAGCGGATCGGCGCCCACGGGGCGCTGCGGCTGCGCGACCGGGCCGGACGACTGCTTGCCGAGCATCTCGACCGCGTGATGCACAACGAACGAGAGCGCCGCCTCACCCCCCTCGACGGACTCGACGTCCACCCCGAACCCCAGGCCGAACTCATCGCCGCGCTGTCCGTACTGCAGAAGGAGAGGTGACCGGTGACCGCCGTCACTGACCAGGACCACACGGACAACAGGGACCAGCAGCCACAGCAGGAGCACCAGGACCGTCAGAAACAGCAGGAACAGCAGGAACAGCAGGAACAGCAGGAACAGCAGGAACAGCAGGAACAGCAGGAACAGGAACAGGAACAGGAACAGGAACAGGAACTGGAACTGGAACAGCACGCATCACAGGAGCAGAGGGAGAACGGCACGCCGGGGGAGGAGAACCCGGAGACCGCGACGTCAACCGCGACGTCAACGTCAACGTCAACGTCAAGGGCGGTGTCAAAGGACACCGTCGGAGCCTGGGACGACGGGCTCATCGCTCGCCGCGTGAACGAGGCCACCGCCGTGGACAGCAGGATCGGCGGCCGTGGCCGTGGCGGTGGCGGCGTGGGCGGCGGCGTGGGCGGTGGCGGCGTGGGCGGGGGCGTCGGCAGTGCCCAGCCCGCGCCCCCGCTCACGTACGACGGCCCCCTGCGCTCCCGGCTCGACGCGCTGCGCGAGCTCGTGGGGCTCTCCCGCACCCGGGTCGACAGCAGGACCCTCGCCGAGGCCGGCCGGGTCCTCGACGAGGCGGTGGCCCGGCGCAGGCTCTCCGGGCAGCACACCGTCGTGGCCCTCGCGGGTGCCACCGGAAGCGGCAAGTCGCAGCTGTTCAACGCCCTGGCCGGAGTGACCATCTCGGAGACGGGCGTACGCCGTCCGACCACCGCCGCGCCCATCGCGTGCAGCTGGGGCGACGGCGCGGCGCCCCTCATCGACCGGCTCGGCATTCCGGGCCGGCTGCGCAGACGGCCGGTGCAGAGCCCGGAGGCGGAGGCGCAGCTGCGCGGGCTCGTGCTGATCGACCTGCCGGACCACGACTCGGCGGCCGTGCAGCACCGCGAGCAGGTCGACCGGGTGCTGAGGCTCGTCGACGCCGTCATCTGGGTCGTCGACCCGGAGAAGTACGCCGACGCCGTCCTCCACGAGCGCTATCTGCGGCCCATGGCCGGACACGCGGAGGTCATGTTCGTCGTCCTCAACCAGGTCGACCGGCTGCCCGGCGAGGCCGCCGAGCTGGTCCTCGACGACCTGCGACGCCTGCTCGACGAGGACGGCGTCGCCCTCGGCGAGTACGGCGAACCGGGCGCGACCGTGCTCGCCCTGTCCGCGCTCACCGGGGACGGGATCGGCGAACTGCGTGAGCTGCTCGGCCAGTTCGTGGCGGAGCGCGGCGCCGCGGCACGGCGAGTTTCGGCCGATCTGGAGGCCGCCGCGTGGCGACTGCGGCCCGTCTACGCCACCGGTCGGCGCACCGGGCTCAGCGAGGAGGCGCGGGAGGCGTTCGCCGACCGGCTCGCCGACGCGGTGGGCGCCACCGCGGCGGGCGAGGCCGCCGAACGCGCCTGGCTGCGCCATGCGGGCCGCGCGTGCGGGACGCCGTGGCTGCGGCTGTGGCGCTGGCAGCAGGACCGGCGCGAGCCTCCCACCGGACGGCTGCCGGTCCGTGCCCAGGCCGACGAGGAGGCCACGGCACGGCAGCGCGTCGAGCAGGCGGTGCGCACCGTGTCCGAGCGGGCCTCGGCGGGGCTGCCCGCGCCGTGGGCGCAGGCTGTGCGGGAGGCGGCCGTACGCGGCGCGCAGGGGCTGCCCGAGGCGCTGGACGAGCTGGCGGCGCGGGCCGGGTTGCCGCAGGGGCGGCCGCCGCGGCCGGGCTGGTGGCCGGTGGCCGTGCTGGCGCAGGCGTTCATGACCCTGCTCCAGGTCGTCGGGGGGCTGTGGCTGGTCGGACAGATCGTCGGGGTCATGGCGCCGAACCTCGGGGTTCCGGTGCTGCTGATGGTTGCGGGCATCATCGGCGGCCCGCTCGTCGAGTGGAGCTGTCGGATGGCGGCACGGGGACCGGCCCGGCGGTACGGGCAGGACGCGGAACGCCGGCTGCGGGAGGCGGCGGCCGGGTGCGGCCGGGCACGTGTGCTGGATCCCTTGGCCGCGGAGCTGCTGCGGTACCGGGAGGTCCGGGAGCAGTACGGGCGGGTCACGGGCGCGGAGGCGGGGGCGGCGACGGGGACGGGGGCGCGGTGAGCCGGAGGGCTGTGGGGTCGGGTGTGTCGGTGAGTGTGGAGGCGGGTGTGGAGGCGGTTGTGGAAGTGGGGTGTGGCGGGAGGGGGCTGTGGGACGAGGGGTGATCCACAGGGAAAGGGAGGGTGGTCACTCGTCCGGGTGGCGGAGTTTTCCACAGGCGGACGGTGATCCACAGGGCTCGGCGGGCTCGGCCCGAACGGAGGCAGTCTGGCTTCACGGCGATCGCGGCGATCACGACCGTGACCATCGCGACGGACGCAGCCGTACGGGACGGGCCCGTGCGCGTATCCGGGCGGTACGACCGTCCGGCGAGGGAGGGGTTCGCATGAACGAGACGATGGTCTGCGCGGTCGGCAACGTGGCGACGCGGCCGGTCTACCGAGACCTGGCGGCGGGCGCTTCGGCGAGGTTCCGGCTGGCGGTCACCTCGCGCTACTGGGATCGCGAGAAGAACACCTGGACCGACGGGCACACCAACTTCTTCACGGTGTGGGCCAACCGGCAGCTGGCCGCGAACACGATGGCCTCACTGAACGTCGGCGACCCGGTGATCGTGCAGGGCAGGCTGAAGGTGCGCACGGAGCAGCGCGAGGGACAGCAGAACTGGACGTCGGCGGACATCGACGCAGTGGCGATCGGCCACGACATCGCGCGGGGCACGTCCGCGTTCCGGCGCTCGGGCCGCCCCGAGCCGATGGCCGCGGGCGCACCGGTCCAGCCCGAACCCAACTGGCAGACTTCGGCAGCGACTTCCGCGGGACGGGTATCGGAGCGGGTGCCGGAGCCGGACTGGGGACCGGAACGAGGGCCGGAGCCGGGACCGGAACGAGGGCCGGTACGGGGGTCGGAGCGGGAGCCGGTACGGGGGCCGGAGCGAGAGCGGGAGCCGGGCGGTTCGCCGCGACGCGAACCGGTGGGAGTGACGTGAGCGGACCGGCTGGTGACGGGGCGTCATCAACGCCTGGGAGCCGTCACTGACCGAACTACGGCTTATCGACGGATGCACTCCGAACGACCGAGTGGATTTGTCGATAGGCCGGGTTCGCGGAAACCTCCGTAGACGATCTTGGGGATAACGATTACGAGTCGGATCGGTGATCCGATGAGATGACCGGTAAGCGTGGTGCGCGGCGTCTCTAGGATGCCGGACGTGGTTCACGGGGCTTTTGATTCTGCTGGTGGGACCGTACCCCCCACATCAACGTGTCCTGCTCGAAGGGGAATTGCGTGATTTCTTCGTTCTCCGCGCCGTTCACACGCGGGCGAGGGGTGGTCCGCCTCGCCGCGGCGACGTTGGTGTCCGGCCTCGTCGCCGTGGGCGTGATCGCCGGTGCGGGCACGGCCGTCGCCACCGAGATGACACAGAGTCAGGGCGGAGCCACCGCGACCATAGGCGGCCTCAAGACGTACGGCGCCGCCGTGATCCACGCCGACACCGGGGACCAGGAGGTCCCGGCCGGTCTGTTCGAGATGTCCGTCGAGGGCGGCGGCACCCTGCAGACCTACTGCGTCGACCTCTACAACCCGACGCAGAAGGACGCCAAGTACCACGAGACGCCGTGGGGCGGCACCTCGCTGGGCGCCAACAAGGACGCGGGCCGCATCGGTTGGATCCTGCAGAACTCCTACCCCCAGGTCAATGACCTCGCCTCGCTCGCGGACAAGGCCGGCATCGACGGCGGCCTGACCGAGCAGGACGCGGCGGCCGGCACCCAGGTGGCCGTCTGGCGCTACTCGGACGGCGTGGCCGTCGACGCCGTCGACCCGCAGGCCGAGCGGCTCGCGGACTATCTGCACAAGGCCGCCCGCGCCGTCCCGGAGCCCGCGGCGTCGCTCACCCTCGACGCGCCCGCCGTCTCCGGCCACCCCGGCGAACTGCTCGGCCCGGTTACGGTGCACACCGACGCGAGCGGCGTGACGGTGACACCGCCGCTGCATGCCGCCACCAGCGGGGTACGGATCGTCGGCAAGGACGGCAAGGCGGTCACGTCCGTGACGGACGGCAGCCAGCTCTTCTTCGACGTGCCCGTCGATGCGGCCGCCGGCTCGGCCGAGCTGACCGTCCAGGCCTCGACCACCGTCCCCGTCGGACGGGCCTTCACCTCCGAGAACCGCAGCCAGACCCAGATCCTGGCCGGCTCCAGCGAGTCGACCGTGTCGGCGACGGCGAGCGCGACCTGGGCCAAGCAGGGCGCCATACCGGCGCTGTCCGCGGCGAAGAACTGCGCCGGGAGCGGCGTGGACATCACCGCCGCCAACCAGGGCGACGCCGACTTCACCTTCGAGCTGATGGGCATCCGGCACACCATCCCGGCCGGAGCGTCCCAGACGATGACGATCCCCCTCCAGGAGGACCAGGCCTACGACTTCACGATCAACGGCCTGCAAGGCGTCGAGTACCGCTTCACCGGCGTCCTGGACTGCAGGACGCAGGCCGACGAGACCGCCGGCCTGACCACCCAGACCCTCAGTGAGCCGAGCCCGGCGACGGTCGGCGGCACGTCCGCCGCGAGCGACACCGATCTCGCCGCGACGGGCGGCACCAGCGCCACCCCGCTCATCGCGGGCACCGCCATCGGTCTGGTCGTCATCGGCGGAGCGGCCCTGATCCTCGTGGGCCGAAAGGAGAACGGCGCACGGGACTGACCGGACTTCCGCTCACCGGTCGGCCGATGCCGTTTCGTGATCGTCCGGGCCAGGTCCGGTCACATTGCGAGCCCAGCCTTGCTCACCACGGCCTCTCAGGGGCGGGTACTCGATCATGGGGAGCAAACATGCGACGGCTCGGAACCACACTGGCGGCGCTCGTGTTGGCGGGCGCCGGGCTCGCGGGAACGGTGGGTACGGCGCAGGCCGCCACCGCCGCGTCGGCCACCGCCGCGTCGAAGTCGCAGTCGGCGGTGTGTGAGACCGGGTGGGGAAGCCTCGAGAAGCACCTGTGGTCCGCGGACGACCACAAGCCCCCGCTGACGAACATCAGGACCGGCCGGCACGAGTGCTTCGACCGCATGGTCCTCGATTTCAAGGGCGGCTCGACCGGCGCGACCGGCTACCAGGTCAAGTACGTCGACAAGCTGACGACGCCCGCCACGGGAGAGATCCCCATCGAGGGCGGGGCGATCCTGCAGATCGCCGTGGACCCGAACTACGACCCGGCCACCGGCACGAAGTCCTACCCCGGGCAGCACGGCCAACCGCTGCCCGGAGTGGACGTCACCGGCTACAAGACCTTCAGGGACACCCGCTACGCGGACGCCCTCGAGTCCGAGGCGCGGGTGGGAGTCGGCGTCCGGGCCCGGCTGCCGTTCCGGGTGACGCAGTCGGGCGATCACCTGATCGTCGACGTCGCCCACTCCTGGAACGCCACCTCGTAAGCCCCACCCCTCGCCCCGGTACAGAGCCCGGCCGGGCTGCTCGCGAGACTCCCGGCCGGGGGATCACTTGGGTGGGCCCGTGAGCGTCGCGCAGATGGCAAAAGCGGTGAGCGTCTGGTTCGTCTGGCTTGTGTTGACGGCCACGGCCCTCCACGTGTTCGGCCCCCCTGGTCCACCCGGCCCCGCGCCATAGGACTCGGTCACTTCCAGGGCTGGGCTGATCGTTCCGAAGCCGCCGCCGGTGAGAGTGGTGCCTGCCGGGCACGTGGCATCAGCGCTGCCGAACGAATTGGGCGGCACTACGACGGAGGGCCCTCGACCTGCTGCGTGGTGAAGCCGCCTCCGCCTCCGTCTTCTCCGGCGGCTGCGACTCCAGCGCTCGCGGCGAGCAGGACGCCGACAGCGGCGCCAAGAGCGGCGCCAAGAGCGGCGATCTTGGGCATGCGGGACATGATGGCTCCCTCACAGTGGGTCGAATGGTGGTCGAGACTGCAAGAGAATCGTGTGCGACCCGGCACCCAGCCGCGTACTGGAAGACCTGTCCGGGTGACAGCCCTTCTCCGTACAGGTGACAGCCCTTCTCCGTACGGCTGTGGCGGGCGGGGAGCGCCACCGCTCAGGCGCCCCAGTTCCCGGCGTGCTCCCGTAGGTAGTCGGCGAGTTCGGGCGGATGGAGTTCGAGTGCTCTCAGGGCTGACGCGTCCCACGCGACTCGCACCGGTGAGAAGTCGCCCGTGTCGGGATCGTCGAGCTCAGGGCCGCTGCGGCGGTTTGGATCCATGTCCAGTACATCAGCGCGAAAGTAGTGCTGCACGACGGCCATCCTCGGTGCAGGAACACGAGCTGACCGCCATCGAGCAGAACCGCACGAACGTTGTGACGGACCTTCATCTGCGCGACGATAGTGCGCCCACCGACGAAAAGGCCCGACCCCCCCTGTCCGGCCGCCGCGGCGCGCTCGGACCGACCTCCTGAAGGGGGTGCTCACCTGGGCGCGACACCGCGGAGCCAGTCGGTGATCGCGGAGAAGTCCGCGTCTGCGAGGCCGCGGGCAGGGTCTACGCGATGGAGGAGCGACGGTCCGGGATGTTGGGCAGCGACCCAGAGACGGTCCATGGAGCTGATCTCGTCGTCGACCCAGATGAACGGCCGGCCGTCGGCCTGCTCGACAAGGTGGCGGGTCTTCCAGTGCAGGCCACGCGGGTCTGTCTCGGCCTTGGTGTCGGTGTCCGGCCATTGCGCCACGGGCAGGTTCGGGAGGCCGATCCGTGGGGCGACAACCTCGTTCGCCTTCTCCATCCAGGTCGTGGCCCATACGAGGTGGCAGCCCAAGGCCATGAGGCGCGCCCCGATCCCGGGGGCGAGCCGCTCCAGCAGGGGGTTTCCCTGATCGACAGGCGTCGAGGGGGTGGTAGCCCTGGCTTGTGGGTGGTGGTCGGGCAGCGTCCCGAACGGGATGAGCGGACCATCGACGTCGAGAAACAGGAACGGACGCTCCGCTGCGCTTGCCACATCCGCACGATAGCCCCGCGCAGGAGGGGAGGCCGCTCAAGGGCGACCGGCACTGACAGGCCGACCGTAGCCGTCTGTGTTGAAAGGCCAGGTCAGCCGTCCCCGGGCAATCGGGTTTCCCCCGAGGGGTGGCAGTCCGGCAAGATGGGGTGTATCTGCCCACTGCCTGATTTCAAGCTGCCGGACGGTTTCTCTTGGCTGAGTACATCTACACCATGCGCAAGACGCGCAAGGCACACGGCGACAAGGTCATCCTTGACGACGTAACGCTGAGCTTCCTGCCCGGCGCGAAGATCGGTGTGGTCGGGCCGAACGGCGCCGGTAAGTCCACCGTTCTCAAGATCATGGCGGGGCTCGAGCAGCCCTCCAACGGTGACGCGTTCCTGTCGCCCGGTTACACCGTCGGCATGCTGCTGCAGGAGCCGCCGCTCGACGAGTCCAAGACCGTGCTGCAGAACGTGCAGGACGGCGCCGCCGAGGTCATGGGCAAGCTGAAGCGGTTCAACGAGGTCGCCGAGCTGATGGCGACCGACTACTCGGACGCGCTGCTCGACGAGATGGGCAAGCTGCAGGAGGACCTGGACCACGCCAACGCGTGGGACCTGGACACCCAGCTGGAGCAGGCCATGGACGCCCTGGGCTGCCCGCCCGGCGACTGGCCCGTCACCAACCTCTCCGGTGGTGAGCGCCGCCGGGTCGCGCTGTGCAAGCTGCTGCTGGAGGCCCCCGACCTGCTGCTGCTCGACGAGCCCACCAACCACCTGGACGCCGAGTCCGTGCAGTGGCTGGAGCAGCACCTCGCCAAGTACCCCGGCACCGTCGTCGCCGTCACCCACGACCGGTACTTCCTGGACAACGTCGCCGAGTGGATCCTGGAGCTCGACCGCGGTCGCGCCCACCCCTACGAGGGCAACTACTCCACCTACCTCGACACCAAGGCGAGCCGTCTCAAGGTCGAGGGGGCGAAGGACGCCAAGCGTGCGAAGCGCCTGAAGGAAGAGCTCGAGTGGGTGCGGTCCAACGCCAAGGGGCGTCAGGCCAAGTCCAAGGCGCGTCTCGCTCGCTACGAGGAGATGGCCGCCGAGGCCGACAAGATGCGGAAGCTGGACTTCGAGGAGATCCAGATCCCGCCGGGTCCGCGGCTCGGCTCCATCGTCGTCGAGGTCGACAACCTCTCCAAGGCCTTCGGCGAGAAGGTCCTCATCGACGGTCTCTCCTTCACGCTCCCGCGCAACGGCATCGTCGGGGTCATCGGCCCGAACGGCGCCGGCAAGACCACCCTCTTCAAGATGATCCAGGGGCTCGAGACCCCGGACTCGGGCTCGATCAAGGTCGGCGAGACCGTCAAGATCTCCTACGTCGACCAGAGCCGCGAGAACATCGACCCGAAGAAGACGCTGTGGGCCGTCGTCTCCGACGAGCTGGACTACATCAACGTCGGGCAGGTCGAGATGCCGTCCCGCGCGTACGTCTCGGCCTTCGGGTTCAAGGGGCCGGACCAGCAGAAGCCGGCCGGGGTGCTCTCCGGCGGTGAGCGCAACCGGCTGAACCTCGCGCTCACCCTCAAGCAGGGCGGCAACCTGCTGCTCCTCGACGAGCCGACCAACGACCTCGACGTCGAGACACTCAGCAGCCTGGAGAACGCGCTGCTGGAGTTCCCGGGTGCGGCCGTGGTCGTCTCCCACGACCGGTGGTTCCTCGACCGGGTCGCCACGCACATCCTCGCCTACGAGGGTGACTCCAAGTGGTTCTGGTTCGAGGGCAACTTCGAGTCGTACGAGAAGAACAAGATCGAGCGACTGGGTGCGGACGCCGCGCGTCCGCACCGCGCCACCTACAAGAAGCTGACCCGGGGCTGATCGGTCTTGCGCCACCTCTACCGTTGCCCGCTGCGCTGGTCGGACATGGACGCGTACGGTCACGTCAACAACGCGGTCTTCATCCGCTACCTGGAAGAAGCCCGCATCGATTTCCTGTTCCGCCCGGAGAAGGACTTCAAGCAGGGGTCCGTGGTGGCGCGCCATGAGATCGACTACAAGCGGCAGCTCGTCCACCGGCACACGCCCGTGGACATCGAGCTGTGGATCACGGAGATCAGGGCGGCGTCCTTCACGATCACCTACGAGGTGAAGGACGACGACCAGGTCTACGTCCGGGCCTCGACGGTGGTCGTGCCGTTCGACTTCGAGGCCGAGCGGCCGCGTCGGCTCACCGCCGAGGAGCGGGAGTTCCTCGCCGAGTACCAGGACGACGACGAGGATGCCGACAAGGAGGCCGTCGCCGCATGACGGTGCTCCACCTCGCCGACGAGGGGGAGGCGGCGGACCTCGCGGCCTTCCTCTCCCGGCTGCTCCACTACGACCGTGGAGCCGCGGTGCGCCTGCAGGCGGCCGGCACCGCGCTCGCCGTCTTCGGGCGCCCGCCGTCCTTCGAGGTGCTTGCGATCCGCGCGGTCCGGCTGGCCAAGCCGTACGAGAACGGCCTCGATGTCACGCTGGACGTGACGGTGTCGGCGGGCGAGCTGCTGGAGTCCGTCGACGAGAGCGCCGCCACGGCCGTCGTCCCGGAGTCCGTCACCGGGCCGCCGTGGGCCGGAGTGCTGCCGCCGCGCGGCGGGTGGCGGCCCGAGCCGGGACTGCCCGCACCGGACGCGCTACGGGCGCTGGTCGGGGCGGCCGTCGGTGAATTCCGGTCCCGTACCGAGGAGTTGGCGGACGAGCTGCGCACGCGCGGCGAACTCGACCGGATCGGCCGGGAGATCTGGTCCCGGACGGTCGGGGACACCGGCCTTCCCGTGCGGGCCGTGCACGCGGCCCAGTCGCTCGGATTCCTGCGGCCCTCGGCGAGCGCGGGCGACCTCGCGCTGCTCTCGCTCGGCGGCTGGCTGCGGCTGCGCACCCCCTACGGGTCGATCGCCGTACGGCGCACCGGACGGCTGGGGATGCTCGACGTCAGCGTCCGCTGACCCGACCCCGGGCCGACCCCGGCGGACACCGGCCGAAACGGTCCGCACCGGCTGAAACCGGTCCGCACCGGACGAAACCGGTCCACGCGCGCCGAGACCGTCACTCCGGGGTGTTCACCATCGACGCCGCCGCGTACGTCAGGTAGTTCCACAGCGTCTGCTCGTGCTCCTCGGACAGGCCGAGCTCGTCGACCGCGTCCCGCATGTGCTTCAGCCAGGCGTCGTGCGCGGCCCGGTCCACGACGAACGGGGCGTGACGCATGCGCAGGCGCGGATGGCCGCGGTTGTCGCTGTACGTCGTCGGACCGCCCCAGTACTGCATGAGGAACAGCGCGAACCGCTCCTCGGCGGGACCCAGGTCCTCCTCCGGGTACATGGGCCGCAGGATCGGGTCCTCGGCGACTCCCTGGTAGAAACGGTGGACCAGCCGGCGGAAGGTCTCCTCCCCACCGACCTGCTCGTAGAAGGTCTGCTCCTGAAGCGTGCCGCGCCGAATCTCTTTCACGTCTCCCATGGTCTCAGACGGGTGGACGGAGGACTGAAGGCTTAGGACCACAGGGCCCGGCACCGCGCGGCCCGGTCCCGGTACCACCACGTTCGCCTCGGGGCGGGTTCCGCCGCACAGTGGAGGCATGGGCGCCCACGTAGTGGACAGGGAGCTGGAGGACCTCGCCGTCTCGGCGCGGGCCGCGCTGGTCCGTGAGATCGAGGCGAGCGGGGCGTTCGCGGCCGACCCGGGCTGGCGGGCGGCTTTCGCGACGGTCCCGCGCCACCTCTTCGTGCCGTACTACTACGTCAGCGGCGGCGGCGTCGGCGGCTGCGACCGGCGCTGGGGCGAGAGCCCCGACCCGCGCACCAGGGAACGCTGGGTGCGCGGCGCCTACGAGGACGTGCCGCTGGCCACCCGGCTGCGCGACGGCGTGCTGCTCTCCTCCAGCAGCCAGCCCTCGCTGATGGCGCTGATGCTGGCCGAGCTGCGGGTCGAGGGCGGCGAGAAGGTCCTGGAGATCGGGGCGGGGACGGGGTACAACGCGGCGCTGCTGTCGTACCGGCTCGGCGAGGAGAACGTCACCACCGTCGACCTCGACCCCGAGATCACCGAGTCCGCCCGCCGACACCTCGCCGCCGCCGGATACCGGCCGACCGTCGTCACCGGGGACGGGGCGCGCGGGGTTCCCGAACGCGCCCCCTTCGACCGGATCATCGCGACGTGCACGCTGACGTCGATCCCGCGCGCCTGGCTCGCCCAGTGCACCCCCGGCGCCCTGATCCTGGCGCCGCTGGCCACCGGGCTGATCGCGCTGACCGTGCGGGACGCCGGATACGGCGAGGGGCGCTTCCTGCCCACCGCGGCCTACTTCGTGCCACTGCGTGGATCGGAGCAGCCCGAGCCGGAGCCGGTGGCGCTCGCCGGGGTGCCGAGCCGGGCCCGGGAGAACGAGCTGTTCCGCTTCCTGCTGGCCCTGACCCGGGGCACCCTCGACCCCCAGGAGGCCTTCGCCCTGTGGGAGCGCGAGGGCAGGCCGGGACGGGAGCGCTACGGCATCACGGTCGGCGCCGAGCACGCGTGGGCGTGGCTGGACGAACCGGAGGGCGCGTACGCCTGGCCCCTGCCGGGTTCGTCGGCCCCCGGCCTCGTCGGGGTCTAGGCGTACTGACCCGCAGCGTTTTTCACCCGCAGCGTTGTTCACGTGCCTGATCGGTGGCAGGCCACCGTGCGCCGGACACGTGGCTCAGCCGCGGCGAATCGTGATCGTCGTCCAGGCGCCCACGTGCACCTGGTCGCCGTCCTGCAGCGGTACCGGGACGAACGGCTGGATCGGTTCTTCCGAGCCGTTGACCGTCGTGCCGTTCGTCGAGTTCTGGTCGACGACCGCCCAGCTGCCGTCCGGCTGCTGGACCAGCACCGCGTGCTGGTGCGAGACGCCCGGGTCCTCCGGCGGCACCGACAGGTCTATGTCGGGGGTCTCGCCGGTGGAGTGGCGGCGGCGGCCGATGGTGATCTGGTTGCCGGTGAGGGGGCGCTGCTGCTCGGGCGAGTACGCGGGCAGGTTCAGGCCCGCGGCCTCGGGGCCCGAGCGGTGCATCATCGCCATGAAGTACGAGCGGTCCGGGCCGATGGTCGCCGTCCAGGTCGCCGGCTGCTGCGGGAACGCCGGGCCGGGCGGGGGCGGGGCCTGTGTGGCGCCGGGCTGCGGGTAGCCGTAGCCACCGCCGCCCTGGGCGTTGCCGGGGCCGCCGGGGCTTCTGGGGTCGCCCTGCCCGGGGCCGGTGTTCGACGGAGGGGAGATCACCCAGTCGTCGTCACCGCCGCCGAAGGGCTGACCGCCCTGCTGCGGACGGCCCGTCTCCTGCGGGTACCCGGACGGGGCCGACGGACCGGACGGCTGGAACGCCTGCGGAGCCTGAGGCCCACCCTGCCCTCCGGGCCCACCCTGCCCTCCGGGACGCCCCTGACCCCCGGGGCCACCAGGGCCCCCAGGACCTCCGGGGCCGCCGAAGCCTTGCTGGCCCGGGAAGCCGGGGCCGGCCGTGGGCGTGGGCCCGGGCGGCGGCGGAACCGGCCGCGACGGGTCGCCGCCGAAGCCGGACGGACCACCGGGGCCCCCGGGACCTCCAGGGCCACCGGGACCCGACGGGCCGGGACCCGACGGGCCGGGGCCGGGCGGGCCCGGAGGGCGGCCACCGGGGCCGGACGGCTCGCGTCCGAACGGGTCGCCGGACGTACCCGACGGCTCGCGCCCGAAGGGATCGGAGGACGGACCGGACGGTTCGCGTCCGAAGGGGTCGGAGGACTGCCCGTTCTGCTCACGCCGGTAGGGATCCCCGGGCGGGCCGGGGGGACGGCCACCAGGACCGGAAGGCGGCCCGAAGGGGTCGCCGCCCGGACCCGCCGGACCGGAAGGGTCACGTCCGAAGGCACCCGGCGGGGGACCGCCGGGCCTGCCCTGGCCACCAGGACCGCCCTGCCCGCCAGGACCACCGGTCCGCCCCGACGGGTCGCCGCCGAAGGGCGGGCCCGGGATCGGCTCGGCAGGACGATTCACCTGTGACGGACGGGAGCTCTGGTAATCGAACGCATCACTGCCCCCGTACGACGGAGGCGGCGGCTGGAAGCGCGCGTCAGGACCGCCACCCGGACCCGGCCCTCCGGGCCCCGGGCCGAAACCCTGCCCCGCACCAGGACCGGGACCCGGGCCGGGCGCCGGCGGGCGCGGTGCGGCCGGGGTGTACGAGGTCGCCGTGTTGGTCAGGAAGTTCCACCGGCACTCCTCGCAGAACGGCGCACCGCCCTCACGGGGCGTACGGCACTGCGGGCAGAGTTCGGGCTCGTGATCCGGTACGGAGGACAGGTGCCGTCCGCCGGGCGGCCCGGGCTGACCGCCCTGGCCGGGGCCCTGCGGGGGCGGCGGGAAGCCGTAGCCGCCGCCGGCGGTGGGGGGCGGCGGGGGAGGGGGCGGAGGTACGGCACCGGCCATGCGGTGACCGCAGACCTCGCACCAGTCGTCGGAACCCGACTGGTGTCCGTTCGGGCAGGTCGGCATGTCGGCGCGTCCCCCTCTCTCCTTCGGTGTCCCAAAAGCGCTTTCAGGTCACTTCTTTACACGAACAGTCTTTGTGGACCGGGTCTCGAGCGTCATCTCGTCGGCGTCCGCGACCTTCGCCTTCAGTCGCACAGTACCTGTCGTGGCATCGACCACGTCCACCACCTTCGCAAGCAGTTTCGCAGTATCCGCGTTCCCCGAGACGCTCGCGAGCTGAACGGCCCGGCCCAGTTTGGCCGTTGCTCCATCCATATCGCCCGCTTTGCGCAGGTCGAGCCCCTGTTGGATGACCTGTGCCAGTTCGGCCTGCCCCGTGTAGTGGGCGACCTGCGGGTTGATCGACGTGGAGGCGGCCATGTCGTCGGTCCACACGGCCCGTACGAGACCCTGCGCGCCCAG
Source organism: Streptomyces sp. NPDC050121 (assembly GCF_044460385.1). NCBI lineage: Bacteria > Bacillati > Actinomycetota > Actinomycetes > Kitasatosporales > Streptomycetaceae > Streptomyces > Streptomyces sp. NPDC050121. Next base: position 219,952 of record NZ_JBITJV010000010.1, read on the forward strand.
GTTCTGGACGCTGCCGTCGGACTGCGGAATGACCAGGGACACCCGTGCGGCCAGCATCTCCTGGCCGATGTTCGCCGTCGGGACCTCGACGCACACGTGGTAGTCGCGGGACTCGTCGCCCCAGGATCCGGTGGGGTAGTCGCCCGCGCGCGGGCCCGCCTCCGTGCGGCGTCCGGTCAGTTCCTCGACCGTCGGCGCGACCTGCTTGACGAACTTGATGGTGGTGCCGACCGGGGTCCACAGCCGCAGGGCGACGTCCGCGACCTCCTTGCCCATCGCCGTCTCCATCATCTGCGTGAAGTCGGTGGCGAGGCCGGCCGGGTCGGCGACGATGTCGGCGGTGCCGAGCAGCGCGGAGGCGATCCCTGTGACTTCTTTCACTTCCCAGTCGGTGCCCACGCCACGGGCGTCACAGGTGAAACGTCCGGCGCAGTCGTCGAGGGCGGCCTTGAGATCCTGCGGCGCCTCGTGCTCGTTGCGGCCGTCGGTGAGCAGGATGCCGTGCCGGATGGCGACGTCGGCGGTGGACAGCAGCCGGTCGGCCAGGCGCAGCCAGGTGCCGATCGCCGTGCCGCCGCCCGCGCTGAGCCGGCGCAGCGCCTGCTTGGCCTGCTCGCGGGTGGTCGCGTCGGCGACCGCCAGCCGGCCGCCGCCCGGGTAGACCTCCTTGGCGACGTGCGTTCCGCCGATCACCGCGAAGTGCACGCCGTCGCGCAGGGTGTCGACGGCGGCGGCGGTGGCGTCGCGGGCGTTGCGCATCTTGGCCGGCGGGTAGTCCATCGAGCCGGAACAGTCCACCATGATCGCCACGGCGGCGGACGGGCCCTGGCCCGGCGAGTAGAGGTGCGGCGCGGCGACCGCGCTGCCCACCGTGCCGCCGCCGGTGGCGGTCACCGTGACGATCGCGTTGACCTCACGCCCGCCCTCCGGCAGATACTCGTTCTGATAGACGTCCATCGAGAACTGCGGCACGTTCGACTTCGAGAAAATGGCCATGCCTGCTCAAATCCCCCTCGGAAACCCCACCCTCGTGGAGTGATGTCTGGATACGGACCGGTCCCCACCGGTCCGTACGCGTGCTTCCCCGTGTTGCCTGTGTTTTCCCGTGTTTCCGGTTTGCGGCCCTCAGGCCGATCCTGCCCCATGTGCGGGGGCGGGGAACGGCACGACGGCCACTGTTACGTTGTCGTGGCCCCCGCCGTCCAGGGCGTGACCGACGAGAACGCGCGCGCTGTGCAGGGGGCGTGCGGAGGCGTCCGGCGGGACGACCTCGGCCATCTCCTCCGCCGCCTCGGCGTAGTTCCACAGGCCGTCCGTGCAGACCACCACCACACCGGGCCGGTCGGGTTTGAAGGAGGCGGTGTGCGGCTCCAGTTCGTAGGCGTCGGCGCCGAGCCAGCCGGTGATCGCGTGGGCGCGCTCGTCGGCGTACGCCTCCGCCTCGTTCATCAGGCCCGCGGCGACCATCTGGGCGGCCCACGAGTCGTCCTCGGTGAGCCGGGCCGGGGGTGAGCTGCGGTCTTCCGGGACCCAGTAGGCGCGGCTGTCGCCGACCCAGCCGACGACCAGCAGCCCGGGTGTGACGACCGACCCGACCAGGGTGCAGGCGGGGGCGTTCTGGTGCGGGGCGTGCTCGCGGGCGGTGGCAGGCTCGTCGGCCAGCGCGTTGACCGCGTACGAGGCGGCGACGATCGCCTCGTACATGGCCTGCTGCGGGTGCGTGCCCTGCGGCAGGGCCGCGAGCAGCGACTGGCTGGCCGCCTTCGACGCGGCGAGGGAGGCGTCGTCGGGGCGGGTCGCGGAGGACACGCCGTCACAGACGATCGCGACGAGCGCGGGGGAGCCGTCGGGCAGGGCGGTGCGGCCGAGGCCGAAGGCGTCCTCGTTGCGGTGGTGGCGCAGCCCGCGGTCGCTGACGGCGGCCAGCGGGCCCGACTCCAGTTCCATGTGGTCGCGTTCGCGGGGTTGGGCGTGCCCGCAGTTCTCGCAGTAGCCGTCGTCGTCGACCCGGCCCGCGCGGCAGGCCACGCACACCTTGGCGGTCTCGGCCACCGCGGCGGCCTCGGCGGCCACCCGGGGGTCCGGCGCCTGCAGGGCGTACTCGTCCGGCTCCGAGGGCCGGTCGAACCGCACCCCGGAGACACCGCCGGCACCGAAGCCACCGCTGCCACCGCCTGCGCCGGAGTCACCACCGACGCCGGGTACGGCACCGACGCCGGGTACGGCACCGACGCCAGGCACGCCGCCCACGCCGGGGACGGTGCTCACACCGGTGCCCGACACGGTCGTACCGCTCACCGGGGTCCCCTCCGCAGGAGCCGGTTCGGTCGAGCCGTTCATCGTGAGGGTCGGATGGTCGTCCGGGCCGGGCGGCACGGCGGACAGGTCGTATCCGCACGCACCGCAGAAACGGTCAGCCGCGTCGAGCGGCTCCGCGCAGCTCGGACACGTCGGCAGGGCGGCCTGCCGGGGCATCTGCGACATCAACTACACCCACGTCCGGGGGCGGTAACGATTGGCACGTTCCACCAGGTCGATCCTCTCCTCACCGCCGGTCGCCAGCCGGGCCAGCGTGCGGTACGAGCGCTCCAGGCCGAAGCGCAGCCCCCGCTCGTCCAGTTCGCTGCCGAGCAGCGCCCGCCGGGCGTCCGGTCCCGCGCCCCGGCCACCGGAGAGTATCCAGTCGAGGGCGCAGCCGAGGACTTCGGCGGACAGCTGCTCGCGCCGCTGCGGATCCAGACCGTACGCGTCCAGCGCCTCGACCTGGGCCGCGGCGGCGGTGAGGTCCTCCAGGAAGGGTACGTCGGAGGCGAGCGCCGTCCGCTGCCGGAGCCGGGCGCGCACGGCCGCCACCCGGGCCGCCGTGTAGTGGATGGAGGACTCCGGCACCGACTCCAGCGTCCGTACGGCGCTCTTGCGGTCCCCGGCGGCGAGCTGGACGCGCGCCAGGCCGAACGCGGAGCTCACATAGCTGGGGTCGGTCGACCACACCAGGCGGTAGTACTCGGCGGCGTTGTCGAGCTGGCCCAGCACCTCCGCGCACAGGCCGAGCGCCAGCTTGGGCGCGGGTTCGCCGGGGAAGGCGTCGTAGATCGCGTCGAAGGCGAGCGCGGCGCCCTCGTGATCGCCGGTGACCAGCGAGGCCACGCCCCGGTACCAGACCACCCGCCAGTCGTCGGGCCGTTCGTCCTCCAGTTTCTGGAGGGACATGAGGGCGGCCTGGTGGTCGCCGTTCTCCAGCCAGGCGCGGATCTGCCGCAGCCGGGTCTCGACCGACGGCGCCGGCGCGGCGGCGAGCGCCGTGATCAGCTCGCCGGGCGCGGACGTCAACAGGCCTGCGAGGAAGCCCGCGTTGGGGTCGGAGGGGTCGACGTGCGGCACGGGCAGTGCCAGGGCCGCGGCGGGCGCCGGGACGGTCTTCACCAGGCCACCGGGAACGACGCCGGACCCGCCGCCGGACGACACCGGGACACCGCCGGTACCCATACCTGTACCCGTACCCATGCCCGTACCGGCTATCGGCAGCGCGCCGCCGGGGGCGCCCGCGAAGGCGAGGGCAGGGACGGCGCCGCCGGACGGCGCAAGCGCACCCCCCGCACCACCCGTCCCGCCGGTACCACCGGTCCCGCCTGTAGCTCCGCCCGTGCCGCCGCCGAGGGCCGCCGTTGCTCCCGAACTCCCGAACAGCCGCCGGGACTTGACCGCGACCCGGCTCCCCAGCCGGGACACCTCGCCGTCCAGCTTCGGGAACAGCTCGGTGTCCGTGACCTTGATCTCTGGCCCGAACAGGGTCGACAGCGCGGGCCGCGCCCGGCCGCTCTGCAGCGAGACGACCTCGCGCAGCACGCCCGTCAGCTGCTCCGCCATCTCCTGCGCGGAGGCGAACCTGCGGGCCGGGTCGGGGTCGGTGGCGCGGACGAGAAGCCGGTAGAAGGACTCGTACTGGCGGAAGACCTCGATGTTGTCGGGGTCGGGCAGGGAGTCGACGAAGACGGTCGTGTAGCCCTGGAAGTCGAACGTCAGGACGGCGAGCGTACGGCCCACCGTGTACAGGTCGGAGGCGACGGACGGGCCGACCTCCGCGACCTCCGGGGCCTGGTAGCCGACCGTGCCGTAGATGGCCGACTCGTCGTCGTCCATGCGCCGGACCGCGCCCATGTCGATCAGCTTGAGCTCGTCCTGGCTCTGGATCGCGTTGTCGACCTTGAAGTCGCAGTACAGCAGGTTGCGGCTGTGCAGGTGGCCGAGCGCCTCGAGTGCCTCGATGCCGAACGCGCAGGCCTGCTCGACGGGGAGCGGATCCCGCTTGCCGTGCGGTGTGCGGCGGTCGTTGGCGATCTCCTTCAGGGACTTGCCGCCGATGTACTCCATGACGATGTAGCCGTCGAGCGAGCCGGTGCGCTGGTCGAGGTGCTCGACGAAGCTGTAGATCCGCACGATGCTGGCGTGCTCGATCTCGGCGAGGAAGCGCCGCTCGGAGATGGCCGCGGCCATCGCGTCCTGGTCACCGGTGTCCAGGAGACCCTTCAGGACGACCCACCGGTCGCCCACCGGGCGGTCGATGGCCAGGTAGATCCAGCCGAGACCGCCGTGCGCGAGGCAGCCCACGACCTCGTACTGGCCGTGCACGACATCGCCGGCCTTCAGCTTCGGCACGAAGGAGTACGGCTGACCGCACTTGGTGCAGAAGCCCTCCGTGCGCCCCTTCTGCTCGCCGCGCGAACGCCCCACCGGCGCACCGCAGTCGGAACGCGAGCAGAACCGCTTGCGCTCGGGCACCTCGGGGTTGTCGAGGACCATCGCGCGCGGGTCGGGACGCGGCACCTGCGGCACCGAGACCAGGCCGGCGCCGAGCCGGGCCCGCCCGGAGGAGCCGGCCGCGGAGCCGGAGGAGCGCACCGACACCGAGCGGCCCGTCGACTTGCCCGACAGCGAGCGCGACAGCCGCCCCGACACCGAGCGCCGCGACTTCGCCGACTGCGACGACGTACGGGAACTTCGGGCACTGCGGGCGCTGTGCGCGCCGGAGCGTGAACTCCCGCTGTCCGACGAGCCCTTGCCGCCCGCGGTCACCCCGGTCGGCGGTGAGCCGACCATGCCGCTCTTGGAGACGACCGGCGCCAGACCGCAGGTGTCGCAGTACAGCTCACCGCCGCCCACGTCCTCGTACGACCCCTCGCAGCCCGGCCGCTGACACGACTGCCCTGCCTGACTCATGGCTACTGCTCCCCCCTACGGTCCTCGAAGCCGCCCTGATCCGGCACACGTGGGGCGGCCAGCAGTTCGGCGACGGCCTGCTGGTAGCGCAGGACGGCCTGTCCGGCGACGCGCAGATCGCAGGGCGCGCTCCACAGCATGCGGCGCGCCGCGTCGTAGCGCTCGATGAGGAACGGGTCTTCGGCGAGCCCGTGCCGGGCGACCTTCGCCTTGTACGCGTCGAGGCGGCCGCGCAGCTCCGCGCGGACCGCCAGCGGCTGGGTGACCGCGGTCAACGACTCGCGGGCACGCAGCAGTTCGTCCTCGGCCTTCTGCTCCAGGGTCTCCAGGAGCGGCGACAGACGGTGCCACTGGGCCTGCCTGCGGTACTCGGCGGCCGTCGCGAGCTGCTCCTGCAGCACGGTCGGCGGGCCGCTGACCACCGGCACCTCGGTCGCGGCGATCTTCGCGAGCACCTCGCCGCGCGCGGTGCGCGCCTCGGCGAGTGTGCGGTCGGCGCGGCTGAGGATGTCCCGCAGCTTCACCAGCCGCTGCTCGGCGTCCTGACGGACCGTCAGGACAGCGTCGATCTCCCGGCGTACGTCCTCCAGGGCGCGCGCCTCACGGTCGTACACCGTGGTGTCGGGACGGCCGCCGCCCGGGGCCGAACTGCCCTGCGCGCGCATCCAGTACGCGAGCGGGTCCGACACCACCTGCTCGCGCAGGGCGGTCAGCGTGTGCGTGATGCGTTCCAGGTCGTCGCCCGCCGGGTGCTCGCCCGGGCGCACGCCCACGGAGTGGGCGAGCCGGCGGGTGCGCTGGAGCTCCGCGGCCAGTAAATCTATCCGCGCGGGCAGCGCCGACCACACCGCGTCGGCGGCGACGACCATGTCCAGCGACGAGGCGTACAGCTCGTTCATGCGGTCGACGAGGGTGGTGAGGGAGAAGCTCTGGCTGAGCCTGCCCGAGCCGTGCAGCGTCGGCGCGCCGGCCAGGGCGGCGGCCGACCCGGCCAGCGGCCCGGCGAGGGACCCCGCGATCGATCCGGCGACGGTGACGGACTCCCCGCGCAGCAGCTCCGTCAGCTCCACCAGGTCCTCACGGCTGGACCAGCGGCGGCGCGAACGGATCTCGCGGGCGCCGCGCAGCGCGTCCGTGTACGCGTCGAAGTACGCCCACAGCAGCGTGATCGACGCCTCCGCGGACGCCCAGCGCTCCTTGGTGACGCCGGTGAGTTCGGCGCCCTCCAGCAGCCTGCGGCCCGCGTGGTCCTGCAGGGCGAGAAGCGAGGTCTCGATCGCCTCGTGCTCCGCGCCGAGCCGCGCCAGCGCACGGTCGACCTCGTCCCGGTCCATCACCGGCCCGGGGGGTCCCGTGACGCCCATCGATCACCTCTCGCTGCCTTGTCGGTTCTACGCTCGGTACTCTGCCTGCCCGTCGGTCCGTCAACTCGTGCGCAGGTACTGCGGCGGCGTGGGCGGCTTCGACGTCGTCGCGTCACTGCCCAGTGTCGCCGACAGCCACTTGTCGTACGAGGCCTGCCAGCCGCTCGCGCGGTACTCCACCAGGATCTGGTTGACCCGGCGTACCAGATCGCTCGCGTCCTTCTTCATCGCCACGCCGTAGTACTCGACGGTGAACGGGGCGCCCTTGAGCTCGACCGTGGGGTCCTGGGCCGCCTGACTGGCCGCGAGCGCGCCGTCGGTGACGACCGCGTCGACCTCGCCGAGCTGCAACCGGACCAGGCAGTCGAGCTGGTTGGGGACGGTGGTGGCGATGTCGACGGTGGCGGGCAGCCGGTTCGCCTTCTTGTCGTCATCGAGCTTGGTGTTGGCCGTCGAACCGGTCGCCGTGCAGATCCTCTTCTTCGCCAGCGTGTCGTTGTAGCCGGTGATCGTCGAGGACTTGGGGGCGAGGACCTGCTGGCCCGTCTTGAAGTACGGCGCGGAGAACGCGACGTCGGAGAGACGGCCGCAGGAGATCGTCATCGTGCGCACGACCATGTCGACCCGGCCCTCCTGGATGGCCGGGATGCGCTGGTTGGTCGGGATGGCCTTGAACTGGACGGCTTCCGGGTCGCCGAGGAGGTCCTGGGCGATCCGGTGGACCAGGTCGATGTCGAAGCCCTCCAGCTCCGCGCCGGTGTTGTTGGGGTCGCGGTAGCCCCAGCGGTAGCTGTTCTGGTCGACGCCGACGATCAGCTTGCGCTTCTCGCCCTGTCGGGCCTTGATCGCGGCGATCGTCGGGCCGTCCGCGCTCGACGGCGCCAGCGTCTGCTTCTCGGGGGCCGTGCAGGCGGCGTCGGCCACCGGGCTGCCCTCGGCGGCGCCCCGCCCGCCCCGCCCCGCACTGGCGTCGCCGTGGGAGTGCGCCCACGGCAGCAGCAGCACGAAGGCCAGCGCGAGGGCGCAGACGGCCGCCATGGCCCCCACGCCGCCCCAGCCCTTCAGGCTGTCCCGCACACGTTGCGCACGCATCGCCACGCCCCCTTTCACCGGTACTCCGACAGCCTGCGGCCGATGCCGAGGACCGCGCCCGCGGCGCCCAGCACGGCGAGCACGGCGGCGCCGACCGCCAGGCCGGTCATCGCGTCCAGACCGTCCCCGGCCGCCTGCTGGAACTCGACCTGCTCGTGCGCCAGCGCGTCCGCGAGGTTCTGGTCGACGTTGTCGAAGCACGCACCGGTCGCGTCCTTGCCGCCGATGACCAGGGCCAGCGCCTGCTCGTAGTTGCCGTTGTCGTCCTGCGAGCGGGCCTCGGTGTGGCGCTTCTTCCACTCCGCCATGTTGCTCTCGGCCGAGGCGACCGGCTTCTCGCCCGACTGGTCGTCGGCGAGCTTCGCCGCCAGGGTGAGGCCCTTGCCGAGGGCGGTCATGTCGGTGGCGAAGTCGTGGTCGTACTTGTCGAGCGTGACCTCCGCGCCGTCGGCCGTCACCTTCACCGTCTCGGCGCCGCGGGCCACCAGCGTCAGGTTCTCGTTGCCGCGCGCCTTGAGGGAGGCGATCCGGGCGTCGTGCAGCACGTTCAGCGAACGGACGCCGTTGTCGTAGGAGTCGTTCAGACCCGCGCGGGCCACGCTGTGGCCGACGACCAGCCAGAGCAGGACGACAGCGGTGGCCCCCGACGCGGCGACCAGGCCGTGGTTCAGGACCCGGTTCGTGCGGCGGTAGTTGCGGTGCTGCGCCCAGGCGAGACCGGCCAGTGCGAGGACGCCCAGCGCGATCGCCGCCCACGGGTAGGGGGTGGCGTGGCCGTAGTCGTCCTGGAGGCGCTGGTTCTCCTTCGTGTAGAGATCCTCGGCCGCCGGGAGCATCTCCTGCTGCATCTTCTGGTTGGCGTACCGCAGATAGGCGCCGCCGACCGGGAAGCCCTGCCGGTTGTACGTCCGCGCGCGCTCCACCAGGCCCTTGTACTCGGGCAGCAGCTTGTTCAGCTTGGTGATGACCGCCGTGGAGGGGGAGCCGGGGTCGGCGTTGTTGGCCGCGGTGACGAGCTTGGAGGCGGCCTTGTCGATGTCGTCCTCGTAGCGCTGCCGGGACTCCGCCGTCTCCTGGCCGCCCGCCAGGAAGCCGCTGGAGGCGGCCGTGTTGGCGTCGGCGAGGGAGCGGTAGATGTCGGCGGCGGCCGCGCTCAGCGGCTGGCTCTTGTGCAGCACGTCGTCGGCGGCGGCCTCGCGGTCGGTCGTCTGCCAGGCCGTCACGGCGCCGAAGGCGAGGACGAGCAGGGCGAGGAAGGCGCCGATGATGCGCAGTCGCCCCGGCTCCGTGGTCGCCACGGCGCGCGCCTTGTCGACGCCCTCGGCGAATGCCGTACGGCGTGTCGGCGGTGGTGTCGTACTGGTCGGCGGGTTCGCCAGGCTTGCCACTGTTTGACCTCCCCCATGGTCAGCTCCCGCCGGTAAGTATCGCTGGCGGGAGGTGTTGTGCGCACCGGCCTTCACTGGATCTTGATCAGATCGCAGTCACCCCTGTTCATGAATACGTCGTGGGCGCACATTCGGTTCCCTGAGGGCGGCAGGGCCGGGCCGCTCGAAGTAGGCCCGCACCGACCGCTGCACCTGGGCCGCGGCGCCGAGTCGGTCGAGACCCAGCAGGGCCGCCCCCAGCACGGGACGTGCGCGCACCACGTTCGGCACCGCCTTCGGCGCCCTGACCGCGAGCAGTTCCCGCACCCGGTCGTCGAGTTGCTCGTGGCCCGCCGTCAGGACTCCTCCGCCCAGCAGCACCGGCGTTTCCTCCTCCAGCAGTTCCAGTCGGGTCAGCGCCACCGTCGCCATGGTGACCACCTCCTCCGCCAGGCGGTCGACGAGCGTCCGGGCCACGGGGTCGCCCGCGGTCGCCGTCGCGAACAGGACAGGGGTCAGTTCGTGGCGGCTGGACGGCGGGATGTGCTCCAGGTGCAGGGACTCGATCAGGGCGTACATGGACGGCAGGCCGAAGTGGGCCGGGAGCGTGCGGGCCAGGGCCGTGGGGGCGCCCCTGCCGTCCTCCGCCCGTGCCCCGTGCCAGACGGCCTCCTCGGCCAGCCCCCAGCCGCCGCCCCAGTCGCCGGAGAGGCGGCCCAGCGCCGGGAAGCGGGCGGTGCGGCCGTCGGGGCGCATGCCCACGCAGTTGATGCCGGCGCCGCAGACGACGGCCACGCCCAGGGGGTCGGCCACGCCCGCCCGCAGGATCGCGAAGGTGTCGTTGCGGACGTCCACGGACCCGCCCCACGCGCGCGCGTGCAGGGCCGCCGCCAACTGTTCCTCCTCGACCGGCAGGTCGGCGTTGGCCAGGCAGGCGGAGACATGGGTCGCCGTGCTGACGCCGGCTGTCCGGTACGCGCGCGTGACGGTGTCGGCCAGGGCGTCGACGGCCCGTTCCACGCCCACCGCGGGCGGGCGGAAGCCGCCGCCGCGAGCCGTGCCGAGGACCGCTCCGTCGGCCGCCACGACCGCGACGTCGGTCTTGCTGTTGCCCGCGTCGATGGCGAGCACACTTGCCGTCAGGCCCACGCGAGGTGCTCCCGGTTGTGTGCGATCAGTCGGTCGGTCAGTTGCTCGGCGTACTCGTACTGGGCGACCAGCGGGTGGGAGAGAAGCGCCTTGAAGACGCGGTTGCGGCCGCCGTGCAGGGCCGCGTCCAGGGCCAGGTCCTCATAGGCCGTCACGTTCGCCATCAGGCCCGCGAACAGGGGGTTCACCGGCGTTACGGGGAGGGGGGAGGCGCCCTTGGGGCCCACCGCCGCCTGGACCTCGATCACCGCGTCGTCCGGGAGGAAGGCCAGCGTGCCGTTGTTGCGGGTGTTCACCACCTGGTACGGGCTGCCGGAGCCGGTGAGCAGGGCCGCCGCCAGATCCACGGCCGCCTCCGAGTAGTACGCGCCGCCGCGCTTCGCCAGCAGGGCCGGCTTCCCGGCCAGCGCCGGGTCGGCGTACAGCGCCAGCAACTCGCGTTCCATCGCCGCGACTTCGGCCGCCCGCGACGGCTTGGTGCGCAGTTCCCGTACGACCTCGTCGTGCGCGTAGTAGTAGCGCAGGTAGTACGACGGGACCACGCCGAGGCGGTCCAGGACCTCGCGGGGCAGCCGCAGGTCGGCGGCGATCGCGTCGGCGTGGGTGGTCAGGAGGTCCGGCAGGACGTCCTCGCCCTCGGGGCCGTCCAGGCGGACCCCCGTCTCCCAGGTGAGGTGGTTGAGGCCCACGTGGTCCAGGTGGAGGTCGGCCGGGGTGACGTCGAGCAGGCCGGCGAACTTGCGCTGGAGGCCGATGGCCACGTTGCACAGGCCGACCGCCTTGTGGCCGGCCCCCAGCAGGGCCCGGGTGACGATGCCGACCGGGTTGGTGAAGTCGATGATCCAGGCGTGCGGGTTGGTGCGCCGGACGCGTTCGGCGATGTCCAGGACCACGGGAACGGTGCGCAGCGCCTTCGCCAGGCCGCCCGCGCCGGTCGTCTCCTGTCCGACGCAGCCGCACTCCAGGGGCCAGGTCTCGTCCTGCTCGCGGGCCGCCTGGCCGCCGACACGGAGTTGCAGCAGGACGGCGTCGGCGCCCTCGACGGCCGCGTCCAGGTCGGACGTCGTGACGATCCGGCCGGGGTGGCCCTGGCGGGCGAAGATGCGGCGGGCCAACCCGCCCACCAGCTCCAGGCGTTCCGCCGCCGGGTCGACGAGGACCAACTCCTCGACGGGGAGCGTGTCGCGCAGGCGTGCGAAGCCGTCGATCAGTTCGGGTGTGTAGGTCGAGCCGCCGCCGACCACGGTGAGTTTCATCGAGGCTCTCCTTTGTGGATACCCCGGCCTTCAGGCCGGGGTGGGGGTACCTGTCGACTCGTCTCGTCCGTGAGAACCAAACGGTCGTGATCGAGGACGTCACCGTCCGCAACCTGCTGAAGAACGGCAAGCTCGCGCGCGCCGTCTCCGATGCGTCGTGGACGGAGCTGCGCTCCATGCTGGAGTACAAGTGCGCCTGGTACGGGCGTGAACTCGTCGTGGTCGACCGCTTCTTCCCCAGCTCGAAGCTGTGCGGGGCCTGCGGCACGGTCCGCGAGAAGCTGCCGTTGAACGTCCGGGAGTGGACGTGCGACAACTGCGGTGCCGTGCATGACCGCGACGTGAACGCGGCGCGCAACATCCTGGCCGCCGGGCTGGCGGCGTCTGCCTGTGGAGACGGTGTAAGACCTCAACGGGAGTCCTCCCGGACGGGGCGGTCGTCGGTGAAGCAGGAACCCCAGCGGGCGACCGCTGGAATCCCTCGCCTTTAGAGCGGGGGAGGAAGCCAAGCCTTGTTAACCCTTCACGCCGGTGAGGGTGACACCTTCGACGAACGCCTTCTGGGCGAAGAAGAACACGAGGATCACGGGGGCCATGACCAGCACGGTGGCCGCCATGGTGAGGTTCCAGTCGGTGTGGTGCGCGCCCTTGAAGGACTCCAGGCCGTAGGACAGGGTCCAGGCGGCCGGGTTCTCCGAGGTGTAGATCTGCGGGCCGAAGTAGTCGTTCCAGGCGGCGAAGAACTGGAAGAGCGCGATCGCCGCGATGCCGGGCTTGGCCATCGGCAGGACCACCTTCAGCAGGGTGCGCAGGTCACCGCAGCCGTCCACCTTCGCCGCGTCCACGTACTCGTTGGGGATCGTCATCAGGAACTGGCGCAACAGGAAGATCGAGAACGCGTCGCCGAACGCCAGCGGGATGATCATCGGCCACAGGGTGCCCGACAGGTCCAGTTGCTTCGCCCAGAAGAGGTACATCGGGATGACGACCACCTGCGGAGGCAGCATCATCATCGAGATCACCAGCATCAGCGTCAGATTGCGGCCCCGGAAGCGGAACTTGGCGAGCGCGTACGCCACGGGGACCGAGGACACGACGGTAAGGACCGTTCCCAGTCCGGCGTAGATCAGCGTGTTCTTCCACCAGGTCAGGAAACCGAAGGTGTCGAAGACCTTCCGGTAGTTGGCCCATTCCCAGGTATGCGGGATCAGGTCCCGGCTGAGCGCCTGCGAGTCGCTCATCAGGGAGGTCAGGAAGACGAACACGAAGGGGAGCGTGAAGAACAGGGCCGCTGCGACGCCGAGGGAGTGGACCGCGATCCATTCCAGGAGCGCCTTGCGGCGGGCCGTGCGCTCGGCGGGCGAGGCGGGCGCCTTCGACTCCACCTGCCGCCCCGGTACTCGGGCCGTGCGCCGGGTCGTGCGCTGGGTCGTGCCCCGGGCCCTGTCGTGGGCCGTGTCCTGGGCCATGTCAGTCACCTGCCTGGATGAGGCCGCCCCGGCGCCGCATCAACAGCGCGGTGAACGCCATCGACAGGGCGAACAGGACCAGGGCGACGACACAGGCGGAGCCGTAGTCGAAGCGCTGGAAGCCGAGGTTGTAGACGAGTTGGGGGAGGGTGAGCGTGGAGTGCTCGGGGTAGCCGGGCTCGAACAGGGTGCCCGCGCCCTGGATCACTCCCGAGGCGACCTTTCCGGCGACGAGCGGCTGGGTGTAGCACTGCATCGCCGCGATCACCCCGGTGACGACCGCGAACATGATGATCGGCGAGATGTTGGGAAGGGTGACGAACCGGAACCGCTGCAAGGCCGACGCGCCGTCCAGCTCCGCCGCCTCGTACTGCTCCCTGGGCACGTCGAGCAGCGCGGCCATGAAGATGACCATCAGGTCGCCGACGCCCCACAGGAACATCAGCGTGAGGGCCGGCTTGGACCAGTCCGGGTCGTTGAACCAGGCCGGCGCCGGGATGCCGATCTTCTCCAGGATCGAGTTGACCGGGCCCGTACCGGGGTTGAGGAGGAACGCGAACGCCATCGTCGCGGCGACCGGCGGGGCGAGGTAGGGCAGGTAGAACAGGGTCCGGAAGACACCCGTACCCGTCTTGATCTTCGTGATCAGCATGCCGATCCCGAGCCCGAACAGGACCCGCAGGCTCACCATGATCACGACGAGCCAGAGGGTGTTGCGCAGGGCCGGCCAGAAGAACGGATAGTGCTCGAAGACGTACGTCCAGTTCTTCGTGCCGCTCCACGTCGGCGGCCGGAAGCCGTCGTAGTGCATGAACGAGAAGTAGACCGTCGAGATCATCGGGTACGCGAAGAAGACCGCGAAGCCGATCAGCCAGGGGGAGAGGAAGGCGAGGGTGCGCAGCGTCGAGCGACGGTGCTTCGCCCGCAACGTGTGGGTGGCCGCCATCGCTACTTCGCCTGCGCGATGTCCGTGTCGATCTGCGCGGCCGCCTTCTTCAGGCCCGCCTGCAGGTCGGTGACCTTGCCGCTCTCGTAGTCGTAGCCGAGCTGCTGGACGGTGGCGAGGTAGACGCCGCCGTTGATCGAGGCCGGGGAGGTGGTCGAGTTCGGGTTGGCGGCGATGTCGAGGAAGGTCTTGAAGCGCGGGTCGTACTTCAGGTCGGGGGACTTCAGGGCGGCCAGCGTGGAGGGCACGTTGTGGATGGCGTTGGAGAAGGCGACGACCGCGGACGTGTCGGTGGTCATGTACTTCACCAGTTCCCAGGCCGCGTTCTGCTTCTTGCTGGTGGCGGCGATGCCGGCGATGGTGCCGGTGATGTAGCCCTTGCCGTACTGGGCCGCCTGGTCGTCAGGGACGGGCAGCGGGGCGACGCCGATCTCGAAGTCCGGCTTGGCGTCCAGGGCCATGCCCAGACGCCACTCGCCGTCGAGCTGCATGGCGACCTGGCCGGTCTGGAAGGGATGCTTCGGGCCCCACTCGTCGCCGAGCGTCGACCGGAAGGTCTCCAGCTTCTTGAAGCCGCCGAGCTCGTCGACGAGCTTCTTCTGGAGGGTGAAGGCGGCTGCCACGGCCGGGTCGGTGGCGATGGTCGACTTGCCCGCCGTGTCGAAGTACGTCGGGGAGAACTGGCCGAGGTAGTGCTCGGTGGTGGTCTCCCAGCCGTGGTAGTCCGGCATGAAGCCGAGCTGCTTGAACGTGTTCCCCTCGGGGATCGTCAGCTTCTTGGCGTCGGCCTCGAACTCGGTCCAGGTCCTGGGCGGGGAGGTGATGCCCGCCTTCTTGAACGCCGTCTTGTTGTAGTAGAGGCCGTACGCGTCGCCCAGCAGGGGGACGGCGCAGCGGTTGCCGTCGTACTGGGTGTACTGGTTCATCGCCTTCGGGAAGGTCGTGGACGGGTCGATGTCCGCCTTCTTGAAGTACGGGTTGAGGTCGATCAGGGCGCCCGACGAGCAGAACTTGCCGACGTTGTTGGTGGTGAACGACGAGATCACGTCCGGCGCCTTGCTGCCGCCCGCGCGCAGCGCCTGGTTGATCTTGTCGTCGGTCATGTTGCCGACGACGTTCACATGGATGTTGGGGTGCGTCTTCTCGAAGCCCGAGATCAGCGACTGGACGGCCTTGACCTCGTTCGGCGCGCTCCAGGCGTGCCAGAAGGTAAGGGTTGTTTCCTTTGACGCGTCGTCGTCGGCGCCGGCCGCGGACTGGCCGGTGCAGGCGGTGGTGCTCAGCAGGAGGGCCGTGGAGGCGGTCAGGGCAAAAGCCGCCTTTCGTACGACTTCGGATATGCGTGTGGGCATGGCGGAGCCTTCCAGGGACAGGGCAGGACAGGGTGAGGTGTGAGGTGTGAGGTGTGAGGTGTGACGCGAGGTGAGGTGACGCTCGGGGTGTGGTTAAGGGGAGCTGCGGGAGCGGGTGCTGCTAGCGCGAGGTGTCGAAGACCTCGTCGCGGGTGGCGGCCAGCGCGCTCTCCAGTGCGCCGCGCAGGACGGGCCGTTCGGTGACGTCGCCCATGACCAGCTTCGGCCGGGACGCGGCCAGCTCCTCCAGCTCGGCCTGGACGAGGGCGCGCAGTGTCTCGCCGCCGGCGGTCAGGCTGGCGCCGCTGAGGACGACGAGTTCGGGGTCGAGCACGGAGACGAGCGAGGCGAGACCGGTCGCGAGCCGGGTCGCGTACGTCTGGAGCAGCAGCCGGTTCAGGACCGTGTCCTCGGCGGCGGCCCGCTCGACGAGCCCGGCTGCGACCTCGGCGTACGGTCCGGACGGGATGCCGGTCATGCCGAGCTCCCGGGCCAGCTGGGGGATGGCCTGCGAGCCCGCCAGTTCCTGGTAGCCGCCGCTGTTGGCTTTGGTCACCTGCCGGACCAGGGGTGCGCCGGGAACCGGCAGGAAACCCACCTCGCCCGCGCCGCCGGTCCAGCCGCGGTGCAGCCGGCCGCCGAGGACGAGGGCCGCGCCGAGACCGCCCTCGTTCCACAGCAGGACGAAGTCCTCGTGGTCGCGGGCGGCGCCGAGCCGTTGTTCGGCGACGGCGGCGAGGTTGACGTCGTTCTCGTACTCGACCGGCATCGGCAGGGCTGCGGCGAGGTCGTCGAGCAGCGTCGGGGAGTGCCAGCCGGGCAGGTGGGAGGCGTAGCGCAGACGGCCGGTGGTGGGGTCGAAGGCGCCGGGGGTGGCGACGACGAGCCGCCGCACGTCGTCCCGGGTGAGGTGTGCGGCCTTCACCGCGCCGTCGAGGGCGTCGGTGACCTGCCGTACGACGGCCCCCGCGGTCTTGCGGCCGGGCGTGGGCACCTCGTACGTGCCCACGGTGCGGCCGGTGACGTCGGCGACGGCGGCGAGGACGCGTTCGGGGGTGACGTCCAGACCGGCGGCGTAGGCGGCGGCCGGGTTGACCTCGTACAGCTGGGCGTTGGGGCCCGGGCGTCCCTCGGTGGTGCCGGTGGCCAGGACCAGTCCCGCCGCCTCCAGGCGGGCCAGGAGCTGTGAGGCGGTGGGCTTGGACAGGCCGGTGAGCTTGCCGATGCGGGTGCGCGACAGGGGGCCGTGCGCCAGCAGGAGGTCGAGGGCGGCGCGGTCGTTCATGGCGCGCAGGACGCGCGGCGTGCCCGGCGTACCGGCGGTTCCTGCCATGGGTCGACACCTGCCTTTCTGAACTGCACAGCTTTTCAGTGACGCGGGACACAAGTCCACTTCCGGCCACTGTTAGGAAAGTTTCCTATCGGCTGGCAGGAACGTAAGCCCGGCACGAAGGGGGCGTCAAGGCGCGAAACGGCAAACGCCCCCGAGGCAACAGAGTCGTTACCTCGGGGGCGTGGGGCGGATGCCCGCGCGGGTTGTCTCTTACTTCGCCTGAGGCGTCGTCGCCCGCTGCGGAGTGATCGGTGTCGCCGCCTCGTGCTGCGGGGAGTCCGCGTTGGAGAACACGGACGGCGCCGCGACCGCGTCCGTCGGGTCGGCCGGGTCCGCCGTGAGGAGGGCGGTCTCGCCGCCCACGATGCGGATGTCGGCCGCGTCGAAGGCGCGCTTGACGCGCCAGCGCAGCTCCCGCTCGACCGAGAGGGCCTTGCCCGGCATCGTCTTCGCAGAGACGCGGACCACCATCGAGTCCAGCAGGACGCTGTCCAGGCCGAGGACCTCGATCGGGCTCCACAGGAGCTCGTTCCAGGGCTCTTCCTTGCTCATCTTCTCGGCGACCTCGTCCAGCGTGGCCTTGAGCCGGTCGAGGTCCTCGGACGCCTTGACGGTGACGTCGACGCCGGCCGTCGCCCAGCCCTGCGAGAGGTTGCCGATCCGCTTGACCTCGCCGTTGCGGACGTACCAGATCTCACCGTTGGCGCCGCGCAGCTTGGTCACGCGCAGGCCCACCTCTATGACCTCGCCGGTGGCCACGCCCGCGTCGATCTGGTCGCCGACGCCGTACTGGTCCTCAAGGATCATGAAGACGCCGGAGAGGAAGTCCGTGACCAGGTTGCGCGCGCCGAAACCGATCGCCACGCCCGCGACACCCGCGGAGGCCAGCAGCGGGGCGAGGTTGATCTCGAATGTGGCCAGAACCATCAGTGCGGCCGTGCCGAGGATCAGGAAACTCGCCACCGAACGCAGCACCGAGCCGATCGCCTGCGAGCGCTGACGACGCCGCTCGGTGTTGACCAGCAGCCCGCCCAGCGCCGTCCCGTCGACCGACGCCACGGTGCGGTTCATCCGGTCGATCAGCTTGGTGATCGCCCGCTGCACCACCACTCTCAGCACCACGGCGATGGCGAGGATCAGCAGGACCCTCAGGCCGATCGCCAGCCACGTCGACCAGTTCTGCTCGACCCAGCTGGCCGCGTTCGTCGCGCTCTCCTGGGCGTCCTGAAGGGACGGGACCGTCACCGCGGTCGGCGACTCCGAGGGAGTCGGCGACGGAGAGGCGTCGGCGGCCAGTAGGACGGCGGGCAAGGACACGGCAGGTACCTCCAGGTGCTGCACTGCTCCATCCGGTGCGGCGGTCAAGGGCGACACGCGCTGCGAGGTCACGGAAAGGTCACCGGAAAGGCAGAACCACCACACTAACGGGGCATTGTGAGTGGTTCGGCGAGATACGTGAAGGAGAGACGGTCCTCACCTGCGCTTGAACCGGCCATGATCCTGGGGAGAAATCAGGGTGTGGTCGAAAACACTCCCAGCCCGTTACCGGGACATGGTGGCGCGTCCACCAGGCAAGAGGAGAGACTGACTGCAGATCGTCCCGGCGCGAGCCACGCGCCGCCGACGCCCAAGGAGGCATCCGTGCCGCATGTCCTGGTCCTCAACGCGTCGTACGAGCCGCTCGGCGTCGTACCGCTCCGCCGCGCGCTCATCCTCGTCCTGGAGAACAAGGCAGTCTCCCTGGAGGAATCCGGCGCCTTCATGCACAGCGCGACCGTCACAGTCCCCGCACCCAGCGTGGTCCGGCTCAAGCGATTCGTCCGGGTTCCCTATCGGGGGCCCGTTCCTCTCACCCGTCGGGCGCTGTTCGCCCGGGACGGGGGCCGGTGCATGTACTGCGGTGGCGTCGCAACCAGCGTCGACCACGTCATCCCGCGCAGCCGCGGGGGCAAACACGTGTGGGACAACGTCGTGGCGTCCTGCCGTCGCTGCAACCACGTCAAGGCCGACCGGCACCTCGTCGAGATCGGCTGGCGGCTGCGCCACAAACCCGCTCCCCCCTCCGGCCTCGCCTGGCGCATCATCGGCACGGGCCATAGGGATCCGCGCTGGCTGCCGTACTTGCAGCCGTACGGCGCGGACGACGCCCTGGCCCGGATCGACGGCATCTCCGCCTAGCGATCCGGGCTTTTGCATGCCCCGTGGCGCCGCCCACAGACCGGCACGGCCACGGGGCCCTTCGGGACGCGCCGGCCTCATGAGCAGACCGCGGCTCTCTCGGCGCGGGCCGTCTCCGGGAGCCCGTCCAGCAGGTCGTCCTGGAACGGCTCTCAGTGCCAGTCAGCCACCGGCGACCTCGCGGTGCGCCGCGCGGACGATCTCCCCGGCTTCGCGGATGGCGCGGTCACGTACGTCGGGGTCCGGATCGCTGACGGCCTGCTCAGCGGTGTGCAGGCGGCGGGCGGTCTCGGGGCACCTCTCGATCTCGACGACGACGCCCCACTCCCGGTAGAACATCCGGATCGGTGCGACGCTGTCCTCGTCCCCGGCCCGTACGAAAGCTCGCTGAAGGCCCTCGAAGAACTCGGGCGACAGGGAGGGCACGACCGCCGCCACCGCCTGCCGCAGCGCGAGAAGCGTCGGCTCGGGCCGCGGAATGAGCGGAGCGGTCCCGTCCGCGTACGGCATGGTCATCGGCCTTCCCTCCTCCCCGGCATCAGCGGATCGCCGCCGCAGAGGGCGAGGGCGAGTCCCCACTGCGCCCAGACCGTCTTGCCGACCCCGGGGCGCGGGTGCACGCCCCAGTCGTCGGCGAGCGTCCCGACCAGGGTCAGTCCCCGCCCGAACCGGTCCTCGCAGGTCGCCTCGCGCGAGACCGGCTGCCGCTCGCCACGCGGGTCGCTGACCTCCACCCGGAGGGTCGCGGCGGTCGTGGTGAGGCGCACGCGGATGAGCCGGTCACGCAGGCTGCCGTGCAGCAGGGCGTTGGTGATCAGCTCCGACGTGACGATGCCGATGTCCCCGGCGCGGGAGTGGAACCCCCAGTCGCCGGCCAGCCGGGCGGCACGGGTCCTGGCGCGCAGGCTCGGTGCAGAACTGCTGCGCCTGCGCGACGCTGCCGGCAAGACCCAGCAACAGGCCGCGGAGTCCATCAATGCGACCGGCACCAAGATCGTGAAGATGGAGCGGGGCTGGGTGCCGATGCGGGACCCGGACATTCGGGTGCTGTGTGAGTTCTACGGCCTGGGTGACCCCAAAACCCTGGCCCGCCTTTTGGACCTGGCCAGGTTGGACCGGGATCGCCGCAAGGCGAACGGTTGGTGGCGGCGCTCGCTCGATCCTGGGACGCTGGCCGAGTACGTTGCCATGGAGGATGTCGTGAGCCGCATCCGTAACTGGCAGTCCTCACTCATCCCTGGGCTCTTCCAGATCCGCGAGTACACGCGTGCGCTGGGAGTGGCCGACGGCACTTGGGATGATCCCGACCAGATCGAACGCTGGGTGGAGGTCAAGCAAAGGCGTCAAGAGCGGCTGTTTGGCGAACGGCCCGTCCAACTGCATGCCATGGTCTGGGAAGCCGCGCTGAGGCAACAGGTCGGTGGGTCCGCCGTGATGCCAGCCCAACTGGAACGGCTGCTGGAACTCGCAGAACTGCCCAACGTTCACCTACAGGTGCTTCCGTTCCGGACGGGCGCTCACCCGTGCATCGCAGGCCCGTTCAGCATCATGTCCTTCAACGAACCCGAGGCTCTGGATGTGGTCCAAGTGGACACGGTGACCGGAACGGATTGGGTGGAGAACAGGGCGCAGGCTGATCTCTACGGTGCCTTGTTCGATCGTACCGGCTCAGTCTGGCCCCACACGATTCCGCCGCGCTTATCGGCAGTCTCTGCAAGGAGGTGTGAACTGTGCCCGAGTTCGCCTTTGAGAAGTCCAGCTACAGCAACCTCACCGGCGAATGCGTCGAAGTCGCCCGCAACACCCCCACCACCGTCGCCGTACGCGACTCCAAAACCCCCGACGGCCCCATACTCCGCCTCACCCCCACCGCCTGGGCGGCGTTCCTCTGCGTCCACCGGACCTGCCCGGAGTCGCGATCTCGTTGATCAAAGCCGGGTAGGGCCGGCCCGCCCGGCCCCGCTCGGAACCGGAGATCATCCCGGTGCGCCGATGGAAGGCAGCAAGGAATGTGGTGAAGTTGAATGACGTCAAGACATCTGTCGGACGTCTGCCATCGCGCTCACTGGGTAGGCCTGCGGTAGCCGACGCAGTACCACGCCATGATCCACCAGGAGGTTCCCGTGATCGCACCGGCCCACTCCAAACGCCCGGCGGAGCCTTCCGCCGATGCACCCGTCGCCCTCGCCGACCCCCACCTGTGCGCGTTCAGCGCCGAAGGGACGTGCGTGGAACCCCCGCTGACCAGCGAACCTCCGCTGCCCGACGCCGAGCCCCTGACCAGTGAGCCGCCGCTCGGCGTCGTGGACTCCGGCTCCACGAGGCCGTAGCGATGACCGCGCCACCCGGAGAGGAGCTTGCCCGGCTCGCCGCGCTGCACGGCGTCGGCACGTCCTACCAGCCCTCCCCGGACCGTACGGTCACGGCCTCGGCCGCCGCGGTCACCCGCGCCCTGGCCGCCCTCGGCGTCGGCGCGGACACCCCGCAGGCCGTCCGCGCCGCGCTCGCCGCCCGGGAACGGGAACTGCGCGAGCGACTGCTGCCGCCGACGGTGGTGTGCTGGAGCGGCAGCCCGTGCGAGGCGCTCACCGCCCTCCCCGAGGGCAGTCGGCTCGACGTCGAGACCGAGCAGGGCGAGAGCCACCACGCGATCGGACAAGCGAACAGCCAAGCGATCGGCCAAGCGATCGATCAACTCCCGCTCGGGGTACACCAGTTGACGGTCACTGCACCTGACGGACGGACCGGCGTCGCCCACCTCGTCGTCGCCCCGCCCCGCCTGCCCACGCCCGCGCCCACGGGGCGCTCGTACGGACTCCTCGTCCAGCTGTACTCCCTCCTCTCCCGCCGCTCCTGGGGCATGGGCGACCTTGGCGACCTCGGTGAGCTGACCGCCTGGGCCGGACGGGCGCTCGATGCCGGGTTCGTGCAGGTCAACCCGTTGCACGCGGCCGTGCCCGGCGCCCCGACCGACCCCTCGCCCTACCGGCCCTCCTCGCGCCGCTTCCCCGACCCGGTGCACCTGCGCGTCGAGGACGTCCCCGAGTACGCGTACCTCGTCCAGGAGCAGGCCGACCGGATGGGATCGCTGTCCGAGCGCGCCGGGCGGTTGCGGGAGACCGTGCTGGAAAAAGGGGAGTTGATCGACCGGGACGCCGTGTGGGAGCTCAAGCGGGAGGCTCTGGAACTTCTCGCCCGTATGCCGCTCGGGCCCGGCCGGCGCGCCGCCTACTGCGATTTTCTCGCCGAGCAGGGCCAGGCCCTGGAGGACCACGCCACCTGGTGCGCCCTCGCCGAGGTGCACGGACCGCGGTGGCGGCAGTGGCCGTCCGGTCTGCGCGACCCGCGCTCCGCCGAGACCGACCGTGCCCGCGGGGAGTTGATGGATCGAGTCGACTTCCACTCCCGTCTCGCCTGGCTCACCGACGCCCAGCTCACCGCCGTCCAGCGCGCCGCGCGCGAGGCGGGCATGCCCGTCGGGATCGTCCACGACCTGGCGGTCGGCGTGCATCCCGAGGGCGCCGACGCGTGGGCGCAGCAGGAGTACTTCGCGGCCGGGATGTCGGTCGGCGCCCCGCCGGACGCCTTCAACGCCCGCGGCCAGGACTGGGGCCTGCCGCCCTGGCGCCCCGACCGGCTGGCCGCGTCCGGCTACGCCCCCTACCGGCGACTGCTCAGGGCCCTCTTCCGCTACGCCGGCGCCCTGCGCATCGACCACGTCATGGGCCTGTTCCGCCTCTGGTGGGTCCCGCAGGGCGAACCGCCCACGGAGGGCACGTACGTCCGTTACGACGCCGAGGCCATGCTCGCCGTCCTGGTGCTGGAGGCCTCGCGGGCCGGTTCGGTGGTGATCGGCGAGGACCTCGGCACCGTCGAGCCGGGCGTCCGGGAGGCGCTGCGTGAGCGCGGGGTGCTCGGCACGTCCGTCCTGTGGTTCGAGCGGGACTGGGACGGCGACGGACGCCCGCTGCCCCCCGACCGCTGGCGCGCCGACTGCCTGGCCACCGCCACCACCCACGACCTGCCGTCCACCGCCGCCCGACTCACCGGCGAGCACGTCGAACTCCGCGACCGGCTGGACCTGTTGACCCGGCCCCTGGAGGAAGAGCGCGCCGAGGCGGCCAATGACACGGCGGAGTGGCTGGCCCTGCTCGCCCGCCTCGGGCTGCTGGCCGGCACCGGCGGCGGCAGCGACCGCGCCTCGGAGGAGGCCCAGGTCCAGGCCGTCCACCGGTTCCTGGCGAGCACCCCCGCCCGCATGATCGGCGTCTGGCTCCCGGACGGCGTCGGCGACCGCCGCCCGCAGAACCTTCCCGGCACCTGGGACCAGTACCCGAACTGGCGTCTGCCGATCGCGGACGCGGACGGCCGTCCCGTCACCCTGGAACAGCTCGCGGCCTCGCCGCGACTGCGGGCGCTGATCGACGTCCTGCGGGGGTAAGACCACGCGTCGGGCGCCGCCTGGCGCACCGTTCCGCTGCCGAGGACTCATCGGTCATGTCCGGTCCGGCCGTGTCTGGTCAGCAGGGCCAGGGCCGCCAACAGAACGCACCCTGCGGCTTCGACGGCGAGGGTGGGCTTGACCAGGTTCGCGTCGAGTGTCTCCTTGAACCCGAAGAGACCGGCGGTGAGGCTGACGATCAGGGCCGCCAGGGTGCCGGCCGTGAAGAGCGCTCCCAGCGTCGCGAGGGCGGGCAGGAGGCGGGTGGGTGTGATCAGCAGCGACAGCGCGAGCAGCCCGGCCCCGATCGCGTTGAGCAGGAACAGCGGGCCGATCATGTCCAGCTGGCGGTAGCCGTCGTACCAGAGGCGCAGGTGGATCGCGCCCATGGCCGCGACCGTTCCCGCCGCGGCCGACCGGAGGGCGACGATCGCGATCGTGCGCTCAGTAGCCATTGCCGTTGGTCGTGTTGGTGCCGTGGCCCGTCGAGGCGGTGCCGCCCACGGTGAGCTCGGTCTTCATGCCGAGGTCCTTGTGGCCGTCGACGGGGCAGTAGACCTGGAACCGGCCGTTCTTGAGCGAGACGGTGAGGTTCGCCGACTCTCCGGGCGTCAGCGTCCGCGTCCGCTGTTCCGTTCCGGAACCGTCGATCTCCATGGCGTGGTCGTGATGGCCGTCGTTGTGGACGACGAACGTGTACGTGCCCGCCTTCAACGTCCTCGTGGACAGCTCCATCCTGAAGTCGACCAGCTTCACGGCCACCCGGCCGGCCGCCGGCTTGCCACTCTGGTCCGGGGCCGACGGTGACGAGCCACCCCCGTTACCGCCTCCGCCTCCGCCTCCGCCCCCGCACGCCACGAGGAGGCCCGCCAGTGCCCCGGCGGCCAGCCCGGGCCCGGCGGTCCTGCGCACGAATGTCATGAGCGTCGTCGCCATGTCTCGGCCCTCCGTGAGAAATCGTTCCTGACCAGACATACGGACGGACCGCGCCAGGAGATTGCCCACAAGGAAGTCGGAGAATGGGGATATGGTCCCGCGGGCAGCGGGGGGAATCCGTTCGGCGAGGTTCGCCGTATCCACTGGTATGCGGAGATTGGGCCTACCACTCGGCCGGCTCTCGGACGAGGCGCTGCTCGCGGGAATGGCGACCGGCGCCCCGGAGGTCGCCCTCGCGTTCGTCCGCCGGTTCCAGCGGATGGTCTTCGGCATCGCCGTCGCGGTCGTCGACGACCCCCAGCTCGCCGAGGACATCGCCCAGCAGGCCTTCGAAAGGGCGTGGCGTCATGCGCAGGTCTACGACTCCCGGCGTGGATCGGTGAAGACCTGGCTGGCGACCATCACGCACAACCTGGCGATCGACGCCGTCCGGGCGCGCAAGGCGACCCCGGTGGCCCCCGAGGACCTCGACGCCCTGCTCGGCGTGGTGACCCGGACGCCCGAGCAGTCGGCACTGGCCGACGAGACGGCGTCCCGGATCAGGGCCGCGGTGGCGGACCTGCCGCGCCAGCAGGCGCGCGCCGTGGTCATGGCCGGGATCTACGGGATGACCGCACGCCAGATCTCCGAGTTCGAGGGGATTCCCCTGGGCACGGCGAAGACACGGATCAGGACGGCGATGGGAAAACTACGGACGGTTCTGGGACCCGAGCGAGCCGATCATGACTGACAGGGACTGCACATGGCTGAGGGCCGTCGCCGACGAGCTGGCGCTGGGCATCCTCCCCGGTCAGGAGCGCGCCGAGGCCATCGCCCACCTGGACCGCTGCCCCGCCTGCCGGGAGCACGTGGAGCAGCTGACGCTCGTCGGAGACGGACTGCTCTCCCTCCTTCCGGACAGCGAGCCGCCCGTCGGCTTCGAGACCCGGGTGACGGAACGGCTGGGCCTGAACCGGCCGGCGCGACGACGGCGACCACGGGCCGGCGTGGCGGTCGCGGCCGCCGCCGCGATCGCCCTCGGGTTCGGCTTCGGCGGCTGGGCCGTCGGTACGGCCATCGAGGGAGCGCCGGCTCCCTCCTCGCGGAGTTCGCAGCCGCCCGGCTCCGAGCACGGGCTGGTCGCGGCGTCTCTGCTGACCCCCGACCACCGCCCGGTCGGCCGGATCTTCGCCTACACCGGATCCCCGGGCTGGGTCTACATGTCGGTGCACCTCGGCCGGGCCGAGGACGGGTCCCGGGCCGCGGGCTCGGGCGACGGATATCCGGAGGCCGTGAAGGTCAGCTGCCGATTGGAGCGTACGGACGGCACGTCGGTGCGCATCGGGGAGTTCTCCCTCGACGACGCCGGCCAGGGCTACTGGGGAGCCCCGATGCGTGTCGACCCGGGCACGGTGTCGGGCGCCCGGCTGCTGGCCGCGGACGGCTCCGTGGTGGCCACGGCCCACTTCGCGGGCGCGTGATCGCGGCCCCGGCCGCCATACGGCACCCCGGGCGCGCGCCCTCCGACACCGTTCGCTAACTTGGGCACCGTGGACAAGAAGAACGCCCTGCGCGCCGGCGCCCTGGCCGCCGGTACGACGCTGATGATGCTGCTCATGTCGTCCCCCGCCCTCGCGCTGACCCGCGACGACGGCGATGACCCCGGCCCGGGTCTGAGCGTCGGCGAGACGCTGGGCCTCTACGTCCTGGCCCCGCTCGCGATCTTCGCGGCGATCGCCGGACTGGTGTGGGTCCTCGACCGGTCCAAGGACCGGGCCGACACCACCAGCTCCAACATCGCCGTCAAGGCCAAGGAGCAGGCCCAGGCCAAGGCCTAGGCCTGGGCCTGGGCTCGACTCCTCTCCGAGGGCGTCGGCCTCACTCCCGTACGCGCACGCCGTACGTGGTTGAGGCCTGCGCCCTCGACGTGTTCCCGGGGGCGGGGGCCGGGCAGGCGCGGCTGCGGTAATTCCGTCGACAGGGCGCGAGCCCGGCTGGCAGGCTGCCGCACATGACCTACGGAATCGAGTTCCTCACCGCTCGGTGAGCGCCCAGGAAGAGCGCGCCGCACGTGCCGCGCTCCGCCTCTCGCCCGCCCTGTACGACCACGCCCTGCACCTGGTGCACGAGTCCCCGGACGGCCTCCCGTCCGGCCGCGGCTTCGACCTCCCCGTCGTTCCCGACCCGCCTGCCCTGCCCGGCGCGGACGCGGCGCCGCTGTCCCGCAAGGCAGCGCCAGCCGTCCTCGCGGAGGCGTTGCACCCCCTGCCGGACGACCCGGCCGCCCTGCACCGCCGTTTCGCGGAACTCGGCGTGTGGAGCTGTCACCGGCACCTGATCCGGTCCACCGTCGCCGACCTGCCGCTCCCCGCCGACCAGCACGCCGCCGCCCGCACCCTGGCCAGAGCGCTGACCCGGACCGGCACCACCGTGCCCGCCGTCACCGTGGGCCTCGCCCTCCTCACCCGCCTCGGCGAGCCCGAGGACGTCCCGTATCTGTCCACCCTCGGCCTGCTCCGGGCGCTCAACGGCCCGGCGGTCCAGGCCCTCGACACGCTCGACCGGCGGTCCGCCGCCATCGTCGACCTCGTGGTCTCCACCCGCCGCGCCGAACTGCGGTCGCTCGTCCGCGCCCTGGCGGCCAGGGACGGGCAGGCCGTCCGCAGGGAGCTGGTGGCCTTCCCCGCCGAACCCCGTCTCCTCGGCCCCGCGACCGCCCGCCGTGTCGCGGAAGCCGCCCTGCTGCCCGACCTGCTCGCCGAACACCCCGCCGACACGGCCCTGCTCGCCCGGGCGGGCCGCCTCCTCGTCCGGATGGCGTCCGCCCGCGACGAACCGACCGAACTCCTCGCCTACCGCGACGCGACAGGCGTGTACGAAACCGTCGTCAGCCGGGCCGGTCTCCTGCCCCCGACCCTTGAACACCACGCCATGCTTCTCTCCCTCGCCCTCGGCCTGAGCAGCGGAACCGGAGCGCTGCTCGACTGGCCCACCGGCTCCGGTCGCCGCGAGACACTCCTCGCCTCCCTCGGCCGACTGCTGGCCGAGCCCTCCTGGACCCGCCCGACCGACCTCTACACGCACGCCACGCGCGCCACGCGCGCCACGCACGCCACGCACGCCACGCACGCCACGCACGCCGCGCTCGACACGGGCGCGGCGGCCCGACAGTTGTGGGCCGGCTGGATCCGCCGTACCGGGCGGCGGCCCTTCAGCCGCCCGGCCGACGGCAGGCTGCGCATCGAGGTCGTGGCCGGCGACCCCGTGGACCGGGAACCCGTCGAGACCCGCATCCTCCTCGACGGACGTCCCCTCGTCCCGGCCGTCTTCCCGCACGGTCCCGCGGACAGCCCCGAGCGTCTCCTGGACGACGGCCTGCTCCGGGCCGGTCCCGAGCCCCGCCGGGTGCAGCTCGCGGAGGCCTCCTGCACCGAGGGGTGCTGCGGCGCGCTCCACGTCACCATCCGCCGCGACGGCGACCAGGTCGTGTGGGAGGACTGGGAGCGACCCGCCCCGCCGGGCACCCGCGGGCCCGCGCCCGAACTGCCCGCGCGACGGTTCGACGCCGCCGCCTACGACGCGGAGATCGCCCGCGCCGAAGCGGACCGGGAGTGGTCCTGGCCGGCCCGCACCGTGGCCCGGCTGATCAAGGCGGGCCTGGCCGAACGGCCGGAGCTGCTCGCCCGGTGGGACGCGCGCCCGGGTTGGACCGGCAGCGGCTTCCTCGACCCGGACACGGCCGTGGTGACCTTCTGGTACGCGCCGGGACTCGGCACCGGGAAAGCGGACGGCGACGCGCTCCAGTTCCGCTGGATCGTCCCGGACGACGGCGCCCCGCCCGAGGCACAGGCGGCCGCCGCGCTGCGCCGACTGGCCGAGGAGGACCCGAGGACCTACGCCCGTTTCTGCGGCGGCACCCGCGAACGCGCCGAACAACTCGGCTACCCCTGGCCGCCGGAAGACGGGATATGACACAGACGCCGAGGGCGCCCGGTGCGACACCGGGCGCCCTCGGACTCAGACTCGCGGAAGCGGTCAGCGCGCGTCCGCCGCCTGGGCCCGCAGCGCCCGCTCCACGCCCGAGCGGGACTCGGAGACCAGGCGGCGCAGGGCCGCGTTCGGCTCGGCCGAGGCCAGCCAGGCGTCCGTCTTGTCCAGGGTCTCCTGGGAGACCTGGACCGTCGGGTAGAGGCCGATCGCGATCTGCTGCGCGATCTCGTGCGAACGGGTGTCCCAGATGCCCTTGACGACCTCGAAGTACGTGTCGGCGTACGGCGCGAGCAGCTCACGCTGGTCGGTCTGGACGAAGCCGCCGATGACGGCCTCCTGCACGGCGTTCGGCAGCTTGTCGGAGTCGACGACCGACGCCCACGCCTCCGCCTTGGCCTCCGGGGTCGGCCGGGCGGCTCGGGCGGTCGCCGCGTGACGCTCACCGGCGGCCGTCTTGTCGCGCTCGTACTCGCCGGCGATCTCCGCCTCGTCGAACCGGCCGACCGCCGCGAGACGCTGCACGAACGCCCAGCGCAGCTCGGTGTCGACGGCCAGGCCCTCGACCGTCTGCGAGCCGTCCAGCAGGGCCTCCAGGAGGTCCAGCTGCTCCGGGGTGCGGGCCGTGGCCGCGAACGCCCGCGCCCACGCCAGCTGGTGGTCGCTGCCGGCCGCCGCGGACCGCAGGTGGGCCAGCGTGGCGTCCGTCCAGCGGGTCAGCAGGGCCTCGCGGGCGCTCGGGTCGGCGTACAGGTCGACGGCGAGCTTGACCTGCCGCTGCAACGACTGCACGACGCCGATGTCGGACTCCTTGCCGATGCCGGACAGCACCAGGGACAGGTAGTCGTGGGTGGGCAGTTCGGCGTCCCGGGTCATGTCCCAGGCCGACGCCCAGCACAGGGCGCGCGGCAGCGACGACTCGAAGTCGCCGAGGTGCTCGGTCACGAACGCGAGGGACTGCTCGTCCAGGCGGACCTTGGCGTACGACAGGTCGTCGTCATTGAGCAGGACGACGTTCGGACGGCGCTTGCCGACCAGCTGCGGGACGGCCGTCAGCTCGCCGTCGACGTCCAGCTCCACGCGCTCGTCGCGCACCAGCTTGCCGCTGTCGTCGTCGAGGTCGTACAGGCCGACCGCGATGCGGTGCGGGCGCAGTGTGGGCTCGCCCTTCGCGCCGGCCGGGAGCGCGGGGGCCTCCTGGCGGATGGCGAAGGAGGTGATGACGCCGTGGGCGTCCGTCTCGATCTCCGGGCGCAGGATGTTGATGCCGGCGGTCTGCAGCCACTTCTGCGACCAGGTGCCGAGGTCACGGCCGGAGGTCTCCTCCAGCGCGCCCAGCAGGTCGGACAGGCGGGTGTTGCCGAAGGCGTGCCGCTTGAAGTAGGCCTGCACGCCCGCGAAGAACTCGTCCATGCCGACGTACGCCACGAGCTGCTTCAGGACGGACGCGCCCTTGGCGTAGGTGATGCCGTCGAAGTTGACCAGGACGTCGTCCAGGTCGCGGATCTCGGCCATGATCGGGTGGGTGGACGGCAGTTGGTCCTGCCGGTACGCCCACGTCTTCATAGAGTTGGCGAACGTGGTCCACGAGTGCGGCCAGCGCGACTGCGGGGAGTACGCCTGGCAGGCGATGGAGGTGTAGGTGGCGAACGACTCGTTCAGCCACAGGTCGTTCCACCACTCCATGGTGACCAGGTCGCCGAACCACATGTGGGCCAGCTCGTGCAGGATCGTCTCCGCGCGCAGCTCGTACGACGCGTCGGTGACCTTGGAGCGGAACACGTACTGGTCGCGGATGGTGACCGCGCCCGCGTTCTCCATCGCGCCCGCGTTGAACTCCGGCACGAACAGCTGGTCGTACTTCTTGAACGGGTAGGCGTAGTCGAACTTCTCCTGGAACCAGTCGAAGCCCTGCCGGGTGACCTCGAAGATCGCGTCCGAGTCGAGGAACTCGGCGAGGGAGGGCCGGCAGTAGATGCCCAGCGGCACCGACTGCCCGTTCTTCTCGTACACGCTGTGGACGCTGTGGTACGGGCCGACGATGAGCGCGGTGATGTAGGTGGAGATCGGCGGCGTCGGCTCGAACACCCAGACGTCGTCCTTGGGTTCCGGCGTCGGCGAGTTGGAGATGACGGTCCAGCCGGTGGGGGCCTTCACCGTGAACTGGAAGGTCGCCTTCAGGTCCGGCTGCTCGAAGGACGCGAACACGCGACGGGCGTCCGGCACCTCGAACTGCGTGTACAGATAGGCCTGTTCGTCGACCGGGTCGACGAAGCGGTGCAGGCCCTCGCCGGTGTTGGTGTAGGCGCAGTCGGCGACCACGCGCAGGACGTTACGGCCTTCCAGCAGTCCGCAGAGCGCGATCCGGGAGTCCTTGAAGACGTCTTCCGGCTCCAGCGCGTCCCCGTTCAGCGTCACCTCGTGGACGGTCGGGGCCACCAGGTCGATGAAGGACTCGGCGCCGTTCTCGGCCACGTCGAAACGCACCGTGGTCACGGACCGATAGGTCCCGCCCTCCTGCGCGCCGGACAGGTCGAGATCGATCTCGTACGAGTCAACGGTGAGCAGCTTCGCCCGCTGCTGCGCCTCTTCGCGAGTCAGGTTTGTGCCAGGCACGCGGTCATCTCCTCGATTTGTGTCGGTTGCGTCATCCTTCCATGGCATCCGCGGGGAACGCGATGTCCGTTTACCGCCGGTGGGCGGGCCCCGCGCGCGCGACGGTGGACCCATGACGACCTACCTCGCACGGCCCATAGCCCCGACGGTCCTGAAGGAACTGCGCACCGCCGACGACGCCGGCCGGCCCACCGCCGCGTTCACCGACGAGGAGGGCGGCGCGCCCCTGCGCTGCTGCCTGCGCCACAGCAGGACCGGCGAGCGCATCGCGCTCGTCTCCTACGCGCCGCTGCGTCGCTGGGCCGCGGAGACGGGCGCCTGCCCCGGGCCCTACGACGAGCAGGGCCCCGTCTTCGTCCACGCCGAGGAGTGCGCGGGCCCCGAGCCGGACGGTCACCCGTTCGCGAACGCCCACCGGACCGTCCGCCGCTACTCGGCCGACGGCCACATCCTGGGCGGCGAGCTGGTCGAGGCCGCCGACGGCTTCGACGCCGCCTTCCGAAACGCGTTCGACGACCCGGCCGTGGCGTTCGTCCACGTCCGGGCCGTCGAGTACGGCTGCTTCCTCTACGAGGTCAGTCCTTGAGCGTGGTCAGCCCTTGAGCTCGGCCGCCACCAGCTCCGCGATCTGCACCGCGTTCAGAGCGGCGCCCTTGCGGAGGTTGTCGTTGGAGATGAACAGGGCGAGGCCGTGGTCGACCGTCTCGTCCTGGCGGATGCGGCCGACGTAGGACGGGTCCTGACCGGCGGCCTGGAGAGGGGTCGGGATGTCGGACAGGGCGACGCCCGGGGCGCCCGCCAGAAGCTCCGTCGCGCGCTCCACCGACAGAGGGCGCGCGAAACGGGCGTTGACCTGGAGGGAGTGGCCGGAGAACACCGGGACCCGCACACAGGTGCCGGAGACCTTGAGGCCGGGGATCTCCAGGATCTTGCGGGACTCGTTGCGCAGCTTCTGCTCCTCGTCGGTCTCGTGTCGACCGTCGTCGACGATCGAGCCGGCGAGCGGGATCACGTTGAAGGCGATGGGACGCTTGTAGACGCCGGGCTCGGGGAAGTCGACCGCGCCGCCGTCGTGCGTCAGCTTGTCCGCGTCGGCGACGACCTTCTGCGCCTGGCCGTGCAGCTCCGCCACGCCCGCGACACCCGAGCCCGACACCGCCTGGTACGTCGCGACGACCAGCGCCTCCAGGCCGGCCTCCGCGTGCAGCGGCTTCAGGACCGGCATCGCGGCCATCGTCGTGCAGTTCGGGTTGGCGATGATGCCCTTGGGGCGGTCCGCGACCGCGTGCGGGTTCACCTCGGAGACGACCAGCGGGACCTGCGGGTCCTTGCGCCAGGCCGACGAGTTGTCGATCACGACCGCGCCCTGCGAGGCGACCTTCTCGGCCAGTGCCTTCGAGGTCGCGCCGCCCGCGGAGAACAGGACGATGTCCAGGCCCGAGTAGTCGGCCGTCGCCGCGTCCTCGACCGTCACGCCGTCCAGGGTCGAGCCGGCGGAGCGGGCCGACGCGAACAGACGCAGCTCGGTGACCGGGAAGGCGCGCTCCTTGAGGATCCTGCGCATGACCGTGCCGACCTGACCGGTGGCTCCGACGATTCCGACCCTCACGGCGACTCCTCTGTGTCTCTTGCGTGGCTCTTTACGTGCATGGTGCCTGGCCAAGGCTTTTCCATCATGCGGCCGACCCCGGCCCGCCTGTCCAATTTTTTGTCCCGCATGCCCGAGGAATGGGACGCGACGGGCGCCAGTGTGACGTACGCCTCCGCACGATTCCCCGGCGTCTGGCCGAACGTTTCCGCGCCCTGCGGCGTCGTAGATACAGCGTCGGGAGGGGAGGGGTGGCTTTGCTGCGTGGAAGGGCCCGCCGCGCCCAGGGGGACGGGGTCGTGCACGGCGACGATCCTCTGGACGCGGCGCAGGAGCGCCGGGTGCGGGCGGTGCTCGCGCTGGGCGGGGTTCCGCAGTCGGACCTGCCGGACGGGGTACAGCAGGTACGTCTGCGGCTGCTGGAGCGCGCCGCGAAGGGGTACGAGGCCCCGCGCGACGTCTCCGCGTGGGCGGCGGTCGTCGCCTCCAACCTCGCCATGGACTGGCACCGCGCCAAGCGCCGCCAGGAGCGGCTGGGGGAGCGGCTGGCCTCGCTGCGCCAGCACGAGCACCCCTCAGGCGAGGACACCAGCGTGCTCTCCCTCGCCGTCGCCAAGGGCCTGGACGACCTGCCCGACGCCCAGCGTCAGGTCGTCGTCCTGCGCTTCTACGCCGACCTGCCGGTGCGCTCGATAGCCCAGGAGCTGGGAGTTCCTGAAGGCACGGTCAAGAGCCGCCTGCACACGGCGGTACGGGCCCTGCGCGCCCGCCTGCACGAGGACGAGGTGGTGTGACGTGACCGCGGAACACGAGGACCGCGCCGGAGGCGAGAGCGGCGGCGCCGGGCCGGACGCGCTGATGGCGGCGATCACCGACGAGCGGCTGTCCGAGGAGAGCGTCGCGGACGCCGCGTTCATGGCGGAGTACCGCTCGGCGACCGCCGACCTCGCGGTGCTGCGCGAGCAGCTGGGCCTCGTCGCCGGCACCCTGGTCGCGGACACCCCGACGCAACCGTCCCGGGAGACGGCGGCCGAGCCGCCCCCCGCACCCGTACGGCGACTGCCCGCACCCCGCCGGCGCCGCCCCCTGGCCCTGCGCGCCGTGGGCGTCGCCGCCGCCGGTGCGCTGGTCCTCGGGGCCGGCTGGGTGGTCGTCCAGGTCGGGCACGGGGTGAACGGCGGCGCCGACGACAAGGCCTCCGCCGGCGACGCCTCCGCCGCCGAGGCCGAGGGCGGCGACGCGGGCGCCAAGGCGTCCTCGGGCGCCGGCAGCCCCCTGCGCGACCCCGGTTATCTCGCCTGCGCCCGGCTCGTCGTGGAGGGCGACGTGACGGACGTCCGCCGGCTGCCCGGCACGGCCCGCGAACGCGTCACCCTGAGCGTCACGCACGCGTACAAGCCCGCCAAGAGCGCTCCCCAGGTCGACTTCGTCGTGGAGGAGGGCATGGATCCGCTGCTCGACAAGGGCGACCACGTCCTGGTCGCGCTGGCGAAGGGGGCCGACACCCCCGAGGTCTGGGCGGTCGGCGAATCCGAGATCGCCACCGAGCGGGAGGCACTCACCGAGACCCTCCCCGACACGACGGGCGTCGCCTGCGAATAGGACCTGTCCTGGGCCGCGAACGAACGAAGGGCGGGCGCCCGGATGGACGCCCGCCCCTCGGTGCTCGTGCTCAACGTGTTACGGCGTGACCTTCTCGATCGTCACCTTGCCGAGGCCCGCGACGGTGCCCCGCGCGTTCACCAGCTGGACCTGGCCGAACAGGACCCGGCCCGCCGGCGGGACGGACGCGGCGGTGACGGTCGCGGCGACCGTCGTCGAGGCGCCCGTGGCCAGCTTCACCGGCGTCGACTCGTCGACGGTGACGGTGCCGAGCGAGGGCGACAGGAACGCGTCCACGTAGTCGTACGCCGTCGTGCCGGCCGGGACCGAGTAGCCCGCGACCTCGATGGTGTACGTGCCGGCGGCGGGCGACGGGATGGAGACCGCCTCCTCCGCGTCACCGTCGGCCTGCTGCGCGACCTGGTTGCCGTTCGCGTCGTAGACCGTCAGGTCCAGGTCGGCGGAGGCGTCGGAGACGTTGCCGATGGAGACGTCCAGCGACTTGGCACCGGCCGGGACCTCGACCGTGGTGGTCTGGGTCGCGCCGCCCGCGATGGTCGGGCGGGCCGTCTTGGACGAGCCGAGCGGGCCGCCGGCCGGCTTGCCGTCGAAGGCGGCGAAGTTGTTCTTCACCTTCCAGGAGGCGGCGGACGGGGCGCCGACCTTCGCCTCGGGCACGGTCACGGTCTCCGGGTCGAAGGCCACGCCGTAGACGGTGGCGTCCAGCTTGTACGGGTTGTCGAGCAGCGGCGAGGTACGGCGCGACTCGACCTCGATCTCCCAGACCCCGGCCTGCGGGTTCTGGTACGAACGGGCGTCGGGCCGGCACCCGTTGGTGTTGGGGTAGTTGCTGTAGCAGTAGATCGTGGAGGTGTCCTCGACCGCGACGCCGTACGGGTGGATCGAGATGAACCGGGTCTGGCTCTTGTCCTTCAGCCCGCCGATCGCGACCTCGAAGGACTTGGCGCCCTCCGGCACGGTCAGGAAGTACGACTGGAAGCTGTTGCGCTGCACGGTGTTCGACACGTGGAACGTGTGCTTGACCGGCGTCGAGACGACGACCGTGTTGAGGATCTGCTTGTCGAGGCCCTCGGTCTTCGGGTCGTCGACCTCCAGGATGGCGCTGGCGATGCCCGCGGCCTTCGGCTGGGCCTGGATCCTGACCGTCACCGGCTTGTTCAGCGGCAGCTTCACCTCGTCGGAGCCGAGGATCCTGAAGGTGCCGGCCGCGTTGTTCTCGAGGTGCAGCTTGTGGCGGACCGCCTTGTCGGCGCCGGACGTACGGGTGATGGTGACGTCGTACGTCTTCTTCTGCCCGGCCTTCAGGCCGCTCTCGCGGTCGTAGATGCCGGTGCCGAAGCCCGGGGTCTTCAGCGCCTGGTCGAGTGCGGTGTCGACCGGGGCCTTCACCGTGTAGTCGGAGGTCACGGCGTCGCGGGCGGCGGCGCCCTTCCTGATGGACTTCCAGGCGTCCACGATGTTGATGGCGCCGGAGCCCTCCTCGTAGGCCTGCAGACCCTTGATGTGGTCGGCGGTCGAGGTCAGCGCCGTGCGCAGGATCGCCGGGGTGAGCGCGACCCTGGCCTGCTTGGCGGCGGAGATCAGCAGCGCCGAGGCGCCCGCGGCCTGCGGGGAGGCCATCGAGGTGCCCTGCAGCATCGAGTAGCCGGCCGGCAGCGGGTAACCCGCGTCGGCGACCGGGGCGCCCGGCAGCCAGGTCTGGGTGGTGTTGATCGCGGCGCCGGGGGCGACGAGGGTCGGCGTGAAGCCGCCGTCCTCACGCGGGCCGCGCGAGGAGAACGGCAGCAGCGCGTACTTCTTCGTCACCTGCGAGCCGTAGTTGGAGGCCCAGGTCTCCTTGGAGATGGCCGCGCCGACCGAGATCACCTTGTCGGCAAGACCGGGGTCGCCGATGGTGTTCGCGCCGGGGCCCTCGTTGCCCGCGGAGATCACGAGCTGGACGCCGTAGGTGTCGATGAGGCGTGTGTACAGCTCGGCGCGCGCGTTGTTGCCGTCGTTCAGACCCGGCAGACCGCCGATCGACATGTTGACGATGTCGACGCCACGGTTGACGACCAGGTCGATCATGCCCTCGGTGAGGGCGACGTTGGTGCAGCCCGGGCCGAAGATGCAGGCACGGGAGGAGACGATCTTCGCGCCGGGTGCGGCGCCGTTCATCTTTCCGCCGAACAGGCCGTTCGCGGCGGTGATGCCGGCGACGTGCGTGCCGTGCTCGCTGGCGATGAGACCGATGTTGGCGAAGTCGGCCTTCTTGCCGACCCAGTCGCCGCCGAACGGGTCCATCGGCACGTCCTTGCGGATCTGCACGACGAACGGCTGCCGCTCGACGACGTCGGTCGCCGGGTTGTCGGTGCCGAAGTACCCGATCTGGTAGCCGTCCTTGTACGGCTTCATCGCGGTGTCGTCGGTGAAGTCGCCGTTGTTGTTCACGTCGACGGTGACCGTGCCGGCCGCGGCGTCGTACAGGACGCCCCACGCGTCGGTGGTGTCGCCGTCGCGGTTGACGTCGCCCTTGGCGTCGCCGCCCGCGGTGGCGGACTCCCGGAAGAGGTTGATCTGGTACGAGCCGGCCTTCGCCGTCCAGGTGCGGCCGCCGAAGGTGAAGCTGGGCCCGGAGACCGAGGTCGTCATCGGGCGCCACGAGGCGTCGCTGTCGAGGATCGGGTCGGTGGAGGTCACCCAGTCGACGATCTTGCGCTCGCCGGTGGTGGTCTTCTGCAGCGCGGGGTGCGCCAGGTCCACACCGGAGTCGAGGATGCCGATGGTGACACCGCGGCCGTCCGCCTTCGGGTTCTTCTTCACGAAGTCGACGGCGCCCGTCTCGAAGGACGGGTTGTACGGGTTCTTGGCGGGGGTGTTCTTGTTCGGCGCCGGGTAGGTCTTCGTCTTCGACTTCGACGCGGACCGCGCGGACTTGGCGCCCTTCGAGGCCTTCGCGTCCGGCGTCGGGTCGTCGAGGACGATGTCCTGCTTCAGGTCGATGGCGTGCACCGAGGTCAGCTTCGCCGCGGCGGCGATCGCCGAGTCGGCCTTGGCCGTCGGGACGGTGGCGCGGACGTAGCCGACCTTGTCGTAGGACTCGCCGACCGAGCCGCCCTTGACCGCGTCCAGCTCCTTGGCGACCTGCTCGGTCTGGCCGGGGGCGGTCGCGACCATCAGCGTGACGTTCTTGTCGCCGTCGGCCTTCGCCTCGGCGAGCAGGGTGGCGTCGTCGGAGCCGAGCTTGTCGGGGGCGGACTTCACGCCCGGGTCGGCCGAGACCGGGGCCTGGCCGACGTCGCCGGCGAAGGCCATGGGTATCGGCCCGGCCGCGGACAGCGCGGCCACGAGGCCCGCGGCCACGGCTATGCGGGCCACGCGTCTTGTGCCCGATATCGGTTCACGCTGGGGGGTGAGGGTCATCGGCATCCCTTGTAGGTAAAGGAACGAGCAGCACACGACCAGGACGTTCCTGCCTGATCACGGCCGTCCGGAACACGATCCCGGATGACCGCAAAGCTTTACCCAAGGGACTGGTGTTTGGGGAGAGTTGACCGAATCGATATGGATGTATGGGGAAAACCCTCTACGAGTCACCTGTGGGGAGTCTTCGTGAAGGGTGTGGGCTGGATGTGCGGGAAATTTCCCCGTCCTGACCCGCTTGGAACGGCTAACGTCCGTGTATGCGCAAGAAGTTGAGGGTGGCGGCCTACGCCGTCTGTGTCCGCGACGGCCAGGTTCTGCTCGCCCGCTCACCGGCCCCCGACGGCACCCCCGAGTGGGTGCTGCCCGGCGGCGGCATGGAGCACGGTGAGGACCCCCTCGACACCGTCGTGCGCGAACTGGACGAGGAGACCGGCTACCGCGTCGAGGTGACCGGCCTCCTCGGTGTCGACTCCTCCCGCCGCGTCCTGCGCCGCGAGGGCCTGCGCGGCCCCCGGGACCACCACGGTCTGCGCATCGTCTACGAGGCTCGGATCGCCGGCGGCGAACTGCGCTACGAGGTGAACGGCTCCACCGACCTCGCCGCCTGGCATGACCTGGACGCGGTCGCGGACCTCACCCGGGTGCGCCTGGTCGACGTGGCGCTCAGGCTGTGGCGCGAGCGGCCGGTGGACGGACGGGTGTCCGTGCCGCCGCAGGCGTGACGGTCGCGGCGCCCACGACCGGCCGGCGAGTGACCTGCGCGTCACACAGCATGCGCGGACATGTGACGTCGTGTTCATCCGTACGAAATGTCCGTACCGCCTCATATCGGCTAACCCGCACTTCACGGGGATGGCTTGATATCGGTGCAAGGCGGGTGATCGTGTGCGCAGGGGAAACGGACTGCGGGTGCTCTCGGTGTACGAGGGGTTCTTCTCCGGAGGGGCCCGGATCGTGCACAGCGATGTGGTGCTGGGACTGCGTGAGGGCGGCCAGCACCACCGGGTGCTGAGTGTCCACGGCGAGGTGCACCGCGAGGCCACCCGTCAGCGGATGGAGGACGACGCCTGCTACCGCAAGCTGACGGCGGCCGACGTGGGCGTGACATCCCTCGGGCGTACGTTCGGAACGGGGGGTCTGGATCCGGCCGTCTTCACCGGTCCCGAGCTGGCCGATACCGCGCGGGCGACGGCCGACGCGGACGTCATCCTCTCCCTCAAGGAGCAGCCCCTCGCCCTCCTGCGTCAGGCGGGCCTGCCGCGCCGCCCGGTCGTGGTCTGTCTGCACCGCTCCGACCCCGAGAACCAGGGCCGCGCTCTCGACGACCTCAAGGCCGCGATCGCCGACGGCACCGTCGCGGCCGCCGTGTGCTGCGCGGAGTCGACCCGGGCCGCGTACGAGGCGGCCGGCGTCCCGTCCGCCCTGCTCCATGTGATCCCGAACGGCGTCGACCTGATCCGCTTCCGCCCGGACGCGGCCCGACGCCTCGCGGTCCGGACCTCCCTGGACATCCCGGCCGCCGCCCCGGTCGTCGTCTTCGCGGCCCGCTACGACGGCATGAAGAACGTCCCCCTGTTCCTGGCCGCGGCCAGGACGTGGCTGGCCGCCGTGCCGGACGGACACGTGCTGATGTGCGGGGCCGGCATGACCGCGGCGAACCCGGGCCTGGACGCGGACATCGCGACCGCGTTCGGCGACGAGGACCGCGGGCGGCTGCACCGGCTCGGCGTACGCCAGGACATGGAGGCGGTCTACGCGGCCGCCGACGTCGTCGCGCTCACCTCCGCCTGGGGCGAGGCGGCCCCGCTGTGCCTCATCGAGGGCATGATGTGCGGGGCCGTACCGGTGGCCACGGACGTCGGCGACAGCGCGGCGATCGTCGCGGGCCACGGCCTCGTGACCCCGCCGGCCCCGGACGCCGTCGCGGCGGCCTGGACGGAGGCGGTGGCGAACCGTTCCGTCTACACCCCGGC
The DNA here is from genome assembly GCF_044460385.1 of Streptomyces sp. NPDC050121. Taxonomy (NCBI): domain Bacteria; kingdom Bacillati; phylum Actinomycetota; class Actinomycetes; order Kitasatosporales; family Streptomycetaceae; genus Streptomyces; species Streptomyces sp. NPDC050121. The sequence goes on from NZ_JBITJV010000010.1 coordinate 259,223, forward strand.
CCTCACCGCGAGCCGCGAGCGCTTCAGCCGGACGAGAATGATCGCGTCCTACGCGGCCCTGATCGACCGCGTCTACGCGGGAGCCCCCCTCAGTCTCACCTCCCCGGAGGACAACCCGAACTACGGCTGACTACCGGGGCAGTACCACGACGTACGCGGCGGGGTCCCTGTCGTTCGAGGCCATCAGGGCCGTGCGGACCACCGCCGCCTGCTGCTCCATCGAGTGCCTCAGCTTCTTCGGCGTGATGTGCACGACCGTGATGCCCAGGCGCTCCAGGTGCTCGCGCTTGCGCGCGTACTCCGACCACAGGGCGTCCTCGTCGTGGCGCGGCGCCCGCGTGTCCAGCTCCACCGCCACCGCCTGCTCCGGCCAGTACGCGTCCAGGCCGCCCAGGTGGGGGCCGCCGGGCAGCCGGAGGTCGACGTTCCACACCGGGTCGGGGAGGCCGTACGCGCGCACCATCGTGTAGAGGCGGTCCTCCGCGATCGCGCGGCCCTCCGCGAGCAGCGAGTCCACCGCGTCCACCACGTGCGGTCGGCTCAGCAGCCTCGCGTCGTTCAACTCCCGTACCACCGACGCCGGTTCGCAGTGGCCGCCGCGCACCGCCTCCGACAGCAGCCGGCGTACCGTCCCCGCGTCCGTCAGCTGTGCCACCGCGTCGGCCAGCGCGCGCGGCACCGGCGCCACCGGGAGGCCCGTGGCCGGCTCGGACGCCGGCAGGGCCGCCGTGCGGATGACGTGCGCGCAGCCCGTCGAGCGCAGTCGGCGCCGGCGCGGGACCAGGACGTCGATGTGCTCCAGGGACAGCAGCGGCGGAGCCGCCGACAGGCCGTGCAGGTTCAGGGCCGCCAGACCCGTGATCATCGCCTCCTGGTACACCGGCCGGTGCGGTTCCCTGGCGGCCGGCTGGGCCGGCACCGCGGGCGCCGACGCCTCGCGGCCCGCGTACATCAGCACCGCGTGCAGCCGCTCCTCGCTGGTCGGCGGGCCGGGGTGGAGCAGGTACACGCCGGGGAGGAGCTGCTGCCAGGGGCCGCCGGGGCGGCACTGCTCGTTGGCCTCGGTCTGCGAGACGCCCTGCGCGCGGAGCTGGGCCGCCGTCGAGACGCGGCGGTGGGCGTCCGACAGATGGCGGACGAGGCGGGGGGACGCCGAGGGAAGGTGGGGGAGCGGGGTGTTGGGGTTCATGCAACGGGGATTCCGCTCCCGGCCGGCGTCCTAACCGCTGTTACACGCCTGTCGACAAACCCGGACAAGTTCACCCTAAAGGACGGGTGTTCGGGTGCCGAGTAGGCACCGAAAACCCCTGGTCCCGAATGGGCGGGCCAGGGGTTACGGTTCCGATTGACTGAATTCCGTAACGGTGACCGTCGGCGGAATTCATGGCCAACGATTCAGCCGGTCTGGGCCCCGGTCCCGGGCTCCGCCTCCGCCCCGGCCTCCGCCGCACACGCCTGTGCCCGCAGCGACCGCGCCAGATCGTCCTGCGCCTCCAGCACCAGCCGCCGCAGCGCCGGCGGCGCCGACTCGTGCGCCGCCAGCCACGCGTCCGTCGCCTCCAGCGTCGCCGGGGAGTCCTGCAGCGACGGGAACAGGCCCTTGACGACGTTCATCGCGATCTGGATCGAGCGCTCCGACCAGATCCGCCCGATCGACGCGAAGTACTTCTGCGCGTACGGCGCGAGCAGCTCCCGCTGCGAGGGCTGGGCGAACCCCGCGATCGTCGCCTCCACCAGCGCGTTGGACAGCGCGTCCGACTCCACCAGCTGGGCCCAGGCCTGCGCCTTGACCGCCGCCGAGGGGCGGGCGGCGAGGCAGCGCACCTGGTGCCGCTTGCCGGACGCCGTGTCGTCGCGGGCCAGTTCGGCCGTCAGCGCCTTCTCGTCGGCGAACCCGTGCGCGACCAGCGGCTCCAGGAACACCCAGCGCAGCTCCTGGTCGACGTCCAGCCCCTCGATGGCGGCCGTGCCGTCCAGCAGGCCCTGGAGCAGGTCGAAGCAGGCCGGGTCCTCGGCCGTCTGCGCGTAGAAACGCGCCCACGCCAGCTGGTGCTCGCTGCCCGGCTCGGCGGCGTACAGCTCGCGCTCGGCGCCCTCGGAGAGCAGCGAGCCGCCGCGCAGCCGCCAGTCCGGCGCCGCGTAGTGCACCAGCGCCGAGTCCGCCCACGCGTGCAGCATCTGCAGCACCCCGATGTCGGACTCGCGCCCCGCGAACCGCAGCACCAGGTCGATGAAGTCCTGCGCGGGCAGCAGCGCGTCCCGGGTCAGGTTCCACAGCGCCGACCAGCACAGGGCGCGGGCCAGCGGGTCGGTCATCGAGCCCAGGTGCTCCCGCAGCGCGGCCAGCGAGGTCGCGTCGAACCTGATCTTGCAGTACGTCAGGTCGTCGTCGTTGACCAGCACCAGCTCCGGGGCCGCCTCGCCCACCAGCTCCGTGACGACCGTACGCGGCCCGTCGACGTCCGTCTCGGCGCGCGCGTACCGCACCAGAGCGCCCTCCTGGAGGCGGTACAGGCCGATCGCCACCCGGTGCGGGCGCAGCTCCGGGTGCGACTCCGCCGCCTCCTGGACCACCGCCAGCTCGCTCACCCGGCCCTCCGGGTCCAGCAGCACCTGCGGGGTCAGCGCGTTCACGCCCGCCGTCTGCAGCCAGGACCGCGCCCAGGCGGCCATGTCCCGGCCGCTGGTCTCGCCGAGCACCGACAGCAGGTCGCCGAGGCGCGTGTTGCCGTACGCGTGCCGCTTGAAGTAGCGGCGGGCGCCTTCCAGGAACGCGTCCTGTCCGACGTACGCCACCAGCTGCTTCAGGACCGACGCACCCTTGGCGTAGGTGATGCCGTCGAAGTTGAGCTTGGCGTCCTGCAGGTCGCGGATGTCGGCGGTGACGGGGTGGGTGGAGGGGAGCTGGTCGGCGCGGTAGGCCCAGGCCTTGCGGCGGTTGGCGAAGGTGATCCAGCCGTCGCTGAAGCGGGTCGCGCCGACGAGGGCGAACGCGCCCATGAAGTCCGCGAAGGACTCCTTCAGCCACAGGTCGTCCCACCACTGCATGGTGACCAGGTCGCCGAACCACATGTGGGCCATCTCGTGCAGGATGACGTTCGCCCGCGCCTCGTACGACGCCCGCGTCACCTTGCCCCGGAAGATGTACTCCTCCCGGAAGGTCACAAGACCCGGGTTCTCCATCGCGCCGAGGTTGTACTCGGGGACGAACGCCTGGTCGTACTTCCCGAAGGGGTACGGGTAGTCGAAGTGGTCGTGGAAGAAGTCCAGGCCCTGCCTGGTGATCAGGAACACGTCCTCGGCCTCGAAGTACGGCGCCAGACCCTTGCGGCACATCGCGCCGAGGGGGATCTCCAGGGTCGTACCGTCACCGAGGTCACGGCTGTAGGAGTCCGTCACGTAGTGGTAGGGACCGGCCACGACACAGGTGATGTACGTCGAGATCGGCTTCGTCTCCGCGAACCGCCACACCCCGTCCGCGCGCTCGCCGACGCCGTTGCTCCACACCGTCCACTCCTGCGGCGCGCGCACCTCGAACCGGAACGGGGCCTTGAGGTCGGGCTGCTCGAAGTTCGCGAAGACTCGGCGGGAGTCGGCCGGCTCGTACTGCGTGTACAGGTACACCTCGCCGTCCTCCGGGTCGACGAAGCGGTGCAGGCCCTCGCCGGTGCGGGAGTAGGCGCACTGCGCGTCGACGACCAGCTCGTTCTCCGCGGCCAGGTCCTCCAGGAGGATCCGGACGCCGTCGAAGACCTCGCCGGGGTCGAGATCACGGCCGTTGAGGGAGACGGACGTCACACTCGGCGCGATCAGGTCCGCGAAACTCGACGCGCCGGGCTCGTTGCAGCGGAAGCGGATCGTGGTGACCGACCGGAACGTGCCCGGTTCGCCGTTCCCCTCGGCGATCGCCGAACGCACGTCGAGGGAAACGTCGTACCCGTCGACGGACAGCAGGGCGGCCCGCTCCCGGGCCTCGTCGCGGGACAGGTTCTCACCGGGCACGGGCGGTACTCCCTCGTTAGTGGCCTCAAGGCTGTGGACAGGAGCGATCCTGCCACGCGCTCCTGACCTCGGGCAGCAGGGAATGCGCGGCAGGGACAGTGGTGTTGTTCGTGGGAAGCCCTGTTTCTTGCGGATCTCCTGAGGAGAGACATGTCCGAGAAGACCCCCGTCGACTTCTGGTTCGACCCGCTGTGCCCCTGGGCCTGGATGACCTCCCGGTGGGTTCTGGAAGTGGAGAAGGTCCGTGACATCGAGGTGCGCTGGCACATCATGAGCCTCGCCGTCCTCAATGAGAACAAGCTCGACGAGCTGCCCGAGGAGTACCGGGAGATGCTCGAGGTCAAGGCCTGGCAGCCGGTCCGCGTGGTCACCGCCGCCTGGCAGAAGCACGGCGCCGACGTCCTCGGCCCGCTCTACACCGCGCTCGGCACCCGCATCCACAACGAGGGCGAGGGCCCCACCCTGTCGGCCATCGCCGGCGCCCTCGCCGACGTCGGCCTGCCCGCCGACCTGATCGACTACGCCGAGCAGAAGGACTTCGAGTTCGACGCCGAGCTGCGCGCCTCGCACAAGGAGGGCATCGACAAGGTCGGCCAGGACGTCGGCACCCCGGTCATCGCCGTGCCCGGCGCCGACGGCGAGCAGATCGCCTTCTTCGGCCCCGTCGTCACCCCCGCCCCCAAGGGCGAGGAGGCCGCCCGCCTCTGGGACGGCACCCTCGCCGTCGCCTCGGTCCCCGGCTTCTACGAGATCAAGCGCACCCGCACCAAGGGCCCCGACTTCAGCAACCTGTAACACCGACCGGCGGGCCGTCTCACGGCCGGCGCAGCAGTCCCCGCTCCATGGCCACCACCACCGCCCGGGTCCGGTCGTTCACGTCCAGCTTGGCGAACAGACGCAGCAGGTGGGTCTTGACGGTGGCCTCGGAGATGACGAGGCGCCGGCCGATCTCGGCGTTGGTCAGCCCGTCGGCGACCGCGCCGAGGACGTCGGTCTCCCGGGCGGTCAGCGCCTCCTGCACCGGGCGCCGCATCCGGGCGACCAGCTTCTGGGCCACCCTGGGCGCGAGCACCGTCTCTCCGCGCGCCGCCGCCCGGATCGCGTCGACGAGCTGCTCGCGCGTGGTGTCCTTCAGCAGGTAGCCGATGGCGCCGGCCTCCACCCCGCGCTCGATGTCCGCGTCCGTGTCGTACGTCGTCAGGATCAGCACCCGGGTGCGGGGGTGCCGGGCGACGATCTCGGTCGTCGTCGTGACCCCGTCGAGGACCGGCATCCGCAGGTCGACGAGGGCCACGTCCGGGTCGTGCCGCTCGACGAGGTCGAGGGCGGCCCGGCCGTCGCCGGCCTCGCCGACGATCTCGATGCCGTCCTCGCCGGCCAGCAGGGCGATCACCCCGGCCCGTCTCTTGGTGAGCAAGGTCCGGGGGAGCCAGGCCTGCCGGGTCGGGGCCCCGGCCAGCACGGCCTCCCTGATCCGGCTCATCGAGCCGGTGGAGTGGAAGTCCAGCAGCCCCTCGGCCCAGGTGTGCTGGAACACGAGCACCAGCAGCCCGAGCGCGGCCGCCGCCGACAGCAGGTTCAGCGCGACGCCGATCAGACCGAGGGCGACGGAACGGAACGCGTACAGCGTCATCAGGAAGGTCACCAGCAGCAACGCCCCGAGAACGAGCGGGAGTTTGCTGTTCTGGTGCGCCGGATAGTCCGTGTACCGGGCGACATCACCGCTCATGCCGTACTCCGCGCCGCTGATCCGGCCGACGGTGGCGGGCAGATAGTCGTGGCGCAGATGGTCCAGGGAGTCGTAGGCCTGGTCGGAGTTGCCCAGGTGGGGCACGTGCAGTTCCAGGGTGCTGATCCGGTGGTCGGCGGAGGTGCCCAGCTCGTGGGCGCCGGTGAACAGGGGGTCGGCCTGCGCACGCCGGGCCAGCTGCCGCAGGGCTTCGCCGACCGCCCCGGCCTGCGCGGCCTCGGCGCGTACGACGACCTGGTGGGTGACCCGGTGCTCCGGGAACGCCGCGTTGAGCCGGTCGTACACCCGCATCGCGGGGATCTCACGGGAGTGGGTGTCCCGGCTCATCTCGGTGATGTCAGCGGGACGACGAGCGCGAGCAGGGCGAGGACGGAGACGCAGAGGGTGGCGAGGGGGTGCCGGGCGGCGGGACGCAGCAGCGCCGTCCAGACCCGGCCGCCACTCTCGTCGCGGGTGCGGCGGGCGGGCTTGCCCCGCTCCGCCCGTCGTGCCGCCCTGCGCTCGGCGCGCCGTCCCAGCACGCTCAGCAGCGCGGGCAGCGCCGTCAGGGAGCTGGCCATGCTTCCCGTCCACCGATCGGTGGACCCGGAGAGGGGGGAAACCCCCCGTGCGGGGAGCCCGGTTCAGCCGGGCGATGGTGGAGCGCGCGACCGGCTGTGCTCCAGCACGGACCACAGGATCGTGCTGGTGCTGGTGCTGGTGCTGGTGCTGGTGCTGGTGCGGCGGCCGACGGGCGAGACGGCGGCCGTTTCGTCGTGCTCGATTGGCGAAACCCTACAGAGCCCGCTCACGGCGCTTCCGTATCCCGAGCCACCCCACCTCAGTGACCAGGGTCACCTCGAACCGCGTGTAACTCTCACGCTTTGTCCGGAGCCCACCAAGCTCCCGAACGCCCGTTTGTCGACTACTGACGGTGAGCGGCCGCACGCCCCTGGGATAGCGTCACCGTGTCCCGCTCCACCCCGACCCCGCGGAGTCCCCATGAGCAGCACCGCCGCCGCCCCCGGCCGCCCCGGACAGGTCCTCGCCGACCTGCTCCCCGCCTCCCGTGTCCGGGACATCGCCCTCGTCCTCGGGGGCGCCGCGCTCACCGGCCTCGCCGCCCAGATCGCGGTCCCGGTGCCCGGCACCCCGGTCCCGGTCACCGGCCAGACCTTCGCCGCGCTGCTCGTCGGCACGTCCCTCGGCGCCCGCCGCGGGTTCTCCGCCCTCGCCGTCTACGCGCTGGCCGGTCTCGTCGGCGTGCCCTGGTTCGCCGACGGCGCCTCCGGCGTCTCCGTCTCCTTCGGCTACATCCTCGGCATGATCCTCGCGTCCGCCGCCGTGGGCGCCCTCGCCCGCCGCGGCGCCGACCGCTCCATGCTGCGCACGGCCGGCGCGATGCTGCTGGGTGAGGCGATCATCTACGCCGTCGGCGTCCCGTACCTGGCCTACGCCGCCGGCATCTCCGCCTCCGCCGCGATCGCGGCCGGCCTCACGCCGTTCCTGATCGGCGACGCGATCAAGGCGATCCTGGCAATGGGTCTGCTGCCGACGGCCTGGAAGCTCCTCAAGCGGTGACGGACTTCAACGGACCTCGGCCCGGCTGTTCCTGAAGATGACGGCCGGTCGACCTGGTGCATCGTCAGGTCGACCGGCCGTCATCTTCTTCGTCCTGCCCCCTACCTCCTCGTTTCCTCGGCGCGGGCTCAGCTCTCCGGCCGCCGCCGGGACCACCACAGGCCGGCCGTGCCCGCCGCGAGCAGCATCGCTCCGGCCGCGCCGAGCGGCAGCAGTTCCCGTCCGACGCCGGTCTTCGGCAGCTCGTCGCCGCCGGGAGCCACGGGTGTGTTGTCGGTGCCGAGGAGCAGCGGGGTGGCGGGCGCGTTCGGCGACGGGTTCGTCGTACCGAACGGCACCGGGCCCTGCTGCCAGAACGTCTTCTTCCCGTCACTGCTCTGGACGGGCAGACAGATCTTCCCGGTCTTGCTCAGATCGAAGGTCGCGTCGACGGCGTACGACTTCGACGCCCCGGCCGCGAGATTGTCGATGGGGCAGGAGAAACCGCTGTTGGATCCTTCCGGGAGATCTTTCTTCGCTATCGCGGAACATCCCTGAACGCTTTTGACCGCGAGCCCGTCGAACCCGACGACCAAAAGCCTTGTCCGTCCGCTGTCCTTGGTCCCCTCGTTCTTCACCGTGGCGGTGATCGCCGTTTTCCTGGAACTGTTGTCGACCGAGATCCGCTCCGGCAGCAGTGTCGTCGTCTTCACGCCCGCGGGCGCCTCGTCGACGGGCTTTCCCCCTTTGCTGCTGCCGGGTCCCTGGTCGTCCGCCCCGGCAGGGAGGGAAAGGATCAACACTGCCGAGAAAGATGCCATGACCAGCGATCCGGCGATGGTCGTCGCACGACGAGAACTCATGTTCGTCCCCCTTGGCTGCGCCTGAATTCGCAGTACTTGAAGAGGTACCACAAGATTTCTCCACACTATGCTGGTGCGACACTAAGTGTGACTATTGTGTTTCAGGGGCCGGGCAATGCAGGGCAGTCGAGGGGGTGCAGCGGATTGCCGGGAAATTCGGGAAACGCAGGGAATCCGGAGAACTCGGGGAACGGCGGTTTTCCGGGGTTGCTGGTGACGGGGCGCTATCTGCTGGTCGAGAGTATCGGCCAGGGTGGAATGGGGCGGGTGTGGCGAGCCGCCGACGAGGTGCTCGACCGGCAGGTCGCGGTGAAGGAAATGCGCATCGACGGGCTCGACCCGGAGGACACCCGCACCCGCCGTGAACGCACCCTGCGCGAGGCCAGGGCCACCGCCCGCATCGACCATCCCAACGTGGTGCGCGTCTACGACGTCGTGGACGAGGGGGAACGCCTCTGGATCGTCATGGAGTTGGTCGCCGGCCGTTCCCTGGAGCGGATCATGGCGGAGCAAGGACCACTGGGCCCGGCCGAGACCGCCCGCATCGGCCTCGGCCTGGTCACGGCCCTGCGCCAGGTCCACGCGAGGGGGGTCCTGCACCGCGACATCAAACCGGGCAACGTCCTGGTGGAGGAGGCGGGGAGCAGGGAGCGGGGCGGACGGCGCATCGTCCTCACCGACTTCGGCATCGCCGCGATCCAGGACGCGAAGGCGTTGACCATGGTCGGCATGCTGGTCGGCTCCCCCGACTACATGGCTCCCGAACGCATCTCGGGCCGCCCGCAGGGCCCGCCGTCCGACGTGTGGTCCCTGGGCGCCACGCTCTGCGCCGCCCTGGCCGGCCACTCGCCCTTCTCCCGCGACACCACGCTGGCGACCCTGCACGCCGTCCTCTACGAGGATCCCCAACTCCCCTCCAACGCAGGACCGTTGCGCGGCATTCTCGCCTCCCTCCTGGAAAAGGAACCCACGGTCCGCGCGGCTCTCACCGACCTGGAGTCGACCCTCGCCCCCATCGCCCACCCCCCTCCCACACCGACACTGACGGTGGACGGAGCGGGAATGGAGGGGCAGGACGGGCGGGAACAGGCGCAGAGGCCACCGGGGCCGGGGGAGGCGCAGAGGCCGAATGAGGCGCCCGGCGGTGAGGGCGCTGAGAGGATCCACGGCGCTGAGGGAGAGCCGCCGACCCGCGCACTCCTGAACACCCTCAGGCCCCCCGACCTCCGTGATCCCAGGCGACCACAACCGAGGCAACCCGCTGCGGAGCGACCCGAGGACGCGCGTCCCGGGCCCGAAGGGCCCGAAGGTGCGGCAGGCGCCGCAGGGTCCTCAGGGGCCGCAGGTGCAGACCCACCAGCCCCACCAGCTCCACCTGAACCGTGCCGCGCATCCACCCCTACCGCTTCTCCCGCCCCTCCAGCCCCTCCCGCGCCCTCCGAAGCCTCCACCGAGGCGGCCTCGGAGATGCGTTCGGAGTCCGGCTCGGAGCCCCCGTCGCCCAGCCCGTCGCCGTCCCTCTCGCCATCACCGTCGCCGACGCCACGCTCACGCCCGGGCGTCTCCCTCGTCCGAGCTGACGCGCAGACGGAACGCAGGCCGGCGCCGGAGGGCGCTCCCGCCGGGCAGGCCGACCCCGTGTCGCACGCGGACCCGCACGCACCCGTCCGCCCGGACGCGGAGACCCGGCGGCGCGAGATACCGCCGGGCGGTGAACTGCCCGGCCCGGCCGCCCCGTCCCGGGCCCGGCGACGCAGGGGGAGCAGCAACCGCCCGGGTCGCCGTGCCCCGTTCCTCGCCGGCCGCCGTACCGGCGTGCTGGCCGCCATCGGGGTTGTCGCCGTCGGCACGGTCGTCGCGATCGTGCTGGCGTCGGCCCCCGGCTCGCACGACAGCGGCGACCAGGCTGGCGGCTCCTCGCCGCATCCGTCCCCCGCCACGGCGACGGCCACCACCGCCTCGGCCACCGGCCCCGCCCCCACCCCCACCCCCATCCCTTCGACCCCTGCGCCCTCGCCCACGGTCGAGGGGACCTTCAGGCCGCCGAGCCTGCCCCCGGGCGCGCATCAGGAGGCCGGCGGGTTCGCCTGGGCGACGCCCAGGGGCTGGCGGCGGGACGTCAAGACGGGCGCTGAGGTGCACTACACGTCCCCCGACGGCACCCAGGAACTCGTCGCCAAGTCCTCCCTGGCCCGCGGCGACCTCATGGACACCTGGCAGACCTCCGAACACAACGCCCACCAGGGTCAGGACTACCGCAAGATCCGCCTGGAGGAGACGACGTTCCGAGGCAGGCCGGCGGTCGTCTGGGAGTACACCTTCACCCTCCAGGGCACCCCCTGGCACGCCCGGCTCCTCGGCTTCGACGACAGCGGGAAGTCGTACCAGATCAACACCTGGTACCAGCCCGACGCCGAGACGACGGCCCTGAAGACGTACGAGAAGGTCAAGGACAGCTTCACCTTGAATCCTCCCCTCCCTGAGGGGGGAGGGGATTCCTGGCTCAGGCCGCCTCCTGGAGCAGCGCTCCAGGAGGTCTTGCGCCATCAGCACCAGCCGGGTTGAGACCAGCCCGGACGAGCATCACGCGGGCGGAGTTCTTGTCCCTGGGGGACACGGCTCCGCACACGGTGCAGGTGTAGGTGCGCTCACCCAGCGGCAGGCGATGCTTGGCTCTCGCATCGCAGCGCGCGCAGTCCATCGTGGTGTGCGCAGGATGTACCAGGCGGATGTTCCGCCCGTGCTTGCGGCCCATCTCGATCAGAGCGGCCTTGACCGCGCCGATGGCGGCGTCAGCGGCCTTGCGGGCCATGGCCGTCCTGGCCAGGAACTTCGCACGGAAGTCCTCGACAGCAATGGCGTCGTGGTCGCGGACCACCTTCTTGGCCCACTTGCGGCCGGTGTCCTCACGCTGCCTCGCGACCTTTTTTATGCGCCTTCGCCCGCAGCTTCTTCGCATAGCGGTAGCCCTTCGTTGCCGGCTGTCCCTTCTTCGGCTTGCGGCGGGCCATCATCCGGTCGTACCGGGTCAGCTTCGCCTGTGCCTTCTGGCCGTGCCCGGCGTGGGGCAGGTCGTGCGCGTCGGACGTGGTGGTGGCGGTCTCCTTGACGCCCCAGTCGACACCGAGCACGCGGCCGGTCTCCGGCAGGAGCTGGACCTGGGCGGGCACGACGAACGAGCAGTACCAGTGCCCGAGGCTGTCCTGGTACAGGCGTACCGAGGACGGCTCGGCCGGCAGTTTCCGCGACCACACCACCGTCACCACGACGCCCCCGCTCAGGTGCAGCCGGCCGTCCTTCAACCGGAACCCGCGCTTGGTGTAGTTGAGGCTCGCCAGCGCCTCGCGTTTGGTCTTCCACTTCGGCATCCCCGCCCGGCGCGCCATGGGCAGGCGCTCGCGGATGTCCGTCTGCGCCTTGGCTCGGGAGCGACCGAAGTCGCGGATGACCTGCTGCTGGACAACCGACGAGCCCTCACGCAGCCACGGCGTACGGGCGCGCGCTTCGGTCAGCATCCGGTCGAGCCGAGCCGGACCGCACATGGCCTTCCGGCCGGTCGCCTTGTTGTGCGCCTGTACGGCCCTGGACTTGGCGACGCATTCGTTCCACACCCAGCGGCATCGGTCCCACTCCGCCGCCAGGGCCGTGCGAGCGGTGGACGACACCCGCAGCCGGTAGGTGTACGGGGCATGCCCGGCCTCCGCAGCCGCCCCCGCCTGCGCCATCCCGCCCCCTCATGTTCCCCGGCCAGGACACCGTGCCGTCCCGAACTCTCCGAAGGACCACACGTACGACAGCCGTACAAAGGCACCCCGATTCCACAGCCACCACCCCGACCAGCGATCACGGGCACACACGTTCGCACCACCTCAGCGATAGCGACAGCGGTGCGGCCGCTCCGCGCCCTGAACCGGATATGGCGACGCTCCGCGTCGCGACACCCGGATGCGATTCCTCCCCGGCGTGAACGCCGGGGCCTCCTCGCAAGGAAGGCGTGATGTGACGGCGCAGGCAGGGGAGAAGCATGAAAGGGGCCCGCTGCAGCGGACCCCTTTCACATCGGCTCCCGAGAACTACTCGACCTTGTCCTTGTCCTTGTCCTTGTTCTGGGCCACGGTCTCGACCGTGCCGACGGCGGAGGGCCGCCGCCCTTGCCGCCCGTCCCACTCCTTCACGAAGGCGATGAGGACCACGACCGCCGCGACGAGCAACGACAGCAGCACGGTGGTCCGCCCGCTGCTCTCCCCCTCCGTGTCGGTCAGCATGTAACCGAGCACGAAGACGATCAGCGCGGCCGTCGCCCAGGTCAGGTACGGGTACAGCCACATCTTCACGACCAGCTTCTCCGGCGCCTCGGCCTGGATGATCTTCCGCATCCGCAGCTGCGAGAAGCAGATCACGAGCCAGACGAACAGGGCCACGGCCCCGCTGGAGTTCACGAGGAACAGGAAGACCGAGTCCGGGAACCGGTAGTTGAAGAAGACGGCGACGAACCCGAACACCACGGAGGCGACGATCGCCGCGAGGGGAACACCACGGTTCGTCGTCCGGGCGAAGACCTTCGGCGCGTCGCCCCGCTCACCGAGCGAGAAGGCCATGCGAGAGGCCGTGTAGAGGCCGGAGTTGAGACACGACAGCACGGACGTCAGCACGATGAAGTTCATGATCTGACCGGCGTGCGCGATCCCGAGGGAGTCGAGGGCGGCGACGTAGGAGCCCTGCTCCTTGATGGACGCGTCGTCCCAGGGCAGCAGCGTGACGACGACGAAGATCGACCCGAGGTAGAAGACGCCGATCCGCCAGATGATGCTGTTCGTGGACTTGGTCACGGCCCGCTGCGGGTTCTCGGACTCGCCGGCCGCGAGGGTGGCGATCTCGCTGCCCATGAAGGAGAAGACGACGAGCAGCACGCCGGTGAGGATGGCGCCGGGCCCGTTGGGCAGGAAGCCGCCGTGGTCCGTGAGGTTGCCGAGACCGGCCTTGTCGCTGTCGACACCGGGCAGCACGCCGAAGACGGCGAGACCGCCGATGACGATGAACGCGCCGATCGCGACGACCTTGATCCCGGCGAACCAGAACTCGAACTCGCCGTAGGACCCGACGGAGACGAGGTTGGTGGCGGTCAGCACCACCATCACGATGAGCGCCCACCCCCACTGCGGGACGGCGGGGATCCACCCTTCGAGGATCTTGGCGCCGGCCGTGGCCTCCACGGCGAGCACGACGACCCAGAAGAACCAGTACAGCCAGCCGATGGAGAACCCGGCCCAGCGTCCGAGCGCACGGTCGGCGTGCGCGGAGAACGAACCGGAGGTCGGATTGGCCGCGGACATCTCCCCGAGCATCCGCATCACCAGCACCACGAGCGTGCCGACGAGGGCGTAGGAGAGGAGGATGCCGGGTCCGGCGGTGGCGATTCCGGAACTGGAACCGACGAACAGTCCGGCGCCGATGACGCCGCCGATGGCGATCATCGACAGATGCCGGTTCTTGAGCCCTGCCTGAAGTCCGGGACCGGGTTCTCCGGGACCTCCGGGGCCGCGGTCGGCCTGGGTGAGGGTCGGCTGCGAAGTCATGGGGACGGTCTTCCTTTGCGCCGCGTGGAGGGAAACGGGGGAACAGCGGAATACGGGGGAAGCAGCGGAATCAGGTGAATCGTGGGGGTGGGGGGCGTACGAGGGGGGTGGGGGGCGTTCGAGCCGGTCCAGTGAATCTGAGGTGAACTGATTCGGGAACCTTTGATTCCGTATCGTTACTTGAGGTTTTCCTGGGCTTCTGTAGCATTGCTCACAGTTTTCGGACGCGGCACCCGGCGCTGCTACCCCGCAACACCCGTGTCACACTCATCCCATGCGCGTGTATCTCGGCTCGGACCATGCCGGCTTCGAACTCAAGAACCACCTCGTCGAATGGCTCAAGGCGGCGGGTCACGACCCGGTCGACTGCGGCCCGCACATCTACGACGCCCAGGACGACTACCCGCCCTTCTGCCTCCGCGCCGCGGAGAAGACGGCCGCGGACCCCGACTCCCTCGGCATCGTGATCGGCGGCTCCGGCAACGGCGAGCAGATCGCGGCGAACAAGGTGAAGGGCGTCCGTGCCGCCCTCGCCTGGAGCGAGGAGACCGCGTCCCTCGGCCGCCAGCACAACAACGCCAACGTCGTCGCGGTCGGCGCCCGCATGCACACCCAGGACGAGGCGACGAAGTTCGTCGAGACCTTCCTGGCCACCCCGTTCTCCGAGGACGAACGGCACATCCGCCGCATCGACATGCTCGCGGACTACGAGACGACGGGTGACCTGCCGGCCATTCCCGCGCACCACCCGCAGCAGGACTGACCGCCCCCCGGGGGCTGGAAGGAACACGCGCCGTGCCAGAGGGGCACACGATCCACCGGCTGGCGTCGGACTACGCCGACCGCTTCTCCGGCACGGCACCGCGCGTGACCAGCCCCCAGGGCAAGTTCTCCGACGCCGCCGAACTCCTCAGCGGAGCGGAACTCACCCGCACCGAGGCCCACGGCAAGCACCTCTTCCTCGGCTTCCGCGACACCGACTGGGTCCACATCCATCTCGGACTCTTCGGCAAGGTCGCCTTCGGTGACGCACCGGCGCCCCCGCCGACGGACACGGTCCGACTGCGCCTCGCCAACGCCACGTCGTACGTCGATCTGCGCGGCCCGACGACCTGCGCGCTCATCACGGACGCCGAGAAGCAGGCGATACACGACCGTCTGGGCCCCGACCCTTTGCGTGAGGACGCCCAACCGCAGAGGGCGTACCAGCGGATCTCCCGCAGCCGTACGACGATCGCCGCCCTTCTCCTGGACCAGAAGATCATCGCCGGCGTCGGCAACGTCTACCGCGCCGAAGTCCTCTTCCGGCACCGCATCGACCCGTACCGCGCGGGCAGGACCATCACCCCCGCCGAGTGGGAAACGATCTGGACCGACCTCGTCGCCCTCATGCGCGAGGGCGTCCGCAACAACCGCATCGACACGGTCCGCCCGGAGCACACCCCGGAGGCGATGGGCCGCCCGCCCCGCGTCGACGACCACGGCGGCGAGGTGTACGTCTACCGACGCACCCACCAGCCCTGCCACCTCTGCGGAGACACCGTCCGCACCGCCGACCTGGCCGCCCGCAACCTCTTCTGGTGCCCGACCTGCCAGCAGAACTGACGCTCAGAACCCGTGCGGCAGCCAAGGCGCCGCGCCCGTCCCGAACCCCACGGCCGCCTCGGCCAGCGCCCCCCGCCGCAGCTCCCGTACGCGCCCGGCCGCCCCGAGCGCCCCGAGGCTCACCCCGCCGAGATACGCCGACCCCAACTCCCGTACGGACAGAGCGAGATCGGCGGCGTCGGAGGTACGCTCGCACACCGCGCCCTTGGCGTCCCCCGACAGCCGCCAGCGCCCCGAGTTCCAGGGGCAGAAGGCGTCCTCGACCTCCAGCACCACATCCACCGGCGCCTGATACGTCCGCGCCTCCAGCGCCGCGCCCACCTCCACCAGCCGCACGTACAACGAGTCCCGCACCCGCAGTTCGCAGCGCCGGATGTCGGAGACGAGATGCTGCCACCCCTCGTCCAGCGGCCGCCCCCGCACCTTCAGCGAGGTCGTGAGGTCGATGCCGAACAGGAACCGCCACAGCGCCGCCTCCGACACGGGATCGAGCCCCGCCAGGTCCTGGAGCAGCACCTGCCCGTTGTGCCCGCTGTCCCGCCACTCCGGCCGTATCCGGAAGCGGGCGTACCCGGTGACCTCGCCGTCCCGCTCGGCGAGCACGCACTGCAGCGGCGACGCCCCGCCCCGCCCGCTCTCCGGATCGAGCAGCGCCAGCCGCTCCCACCCGGGCTGCCGCGCGAGCATCCCGGCCCGCCGGGGCACGGTCCGCGCGTACACCGCCTCGCACACCTCCAGCTCCGCGCCGGGGTGGACGTACCGCAGCCGTACGTCGTCCGTACCGGCCGGGACGGACAGTCCTACCCGACCGGTGTCGATCTCGGCGTGCAGTCCGAAGCTCGCCGCCCCGTACCCGAACCGCCCGTAGATCGCGGGCTCCGAGGCCGTGAGGACGGCGACCGCCTCCCCCCAGGCCCGCACGTCGTCCAACTGCCGCCGCATCATCGACGTCAGCAGCCCGCGCCGCCGGTGCGTCGCGCTCACGCCGACCATCGTCACGCCCGCCGCCGGCACCGAGGCCCCGCCGGGCACGGTCAGCCGGAAGTCGTACGCCCCGGCCGTCGCCACGCACGCGCCGCCGTCCCACACCCCGAGGGAGCGCTCATACGGGGTGAGCGCCCTGAACAGCTCCCGCTCCTCGGCCGGCTCATCGACCCCGCCGAAGGCGCGGAGCAGGGTGCCGTACCACTCGTCCCATTCGTCGCGCCGCAGCACCCGCACGCCGTCCGCCGCCGGGGTTTCGTCGCGCCTCGCCTCAGTCGTCATGGGCTCATGCCTAGCAGCCCAATGCGGGACGAGCCAGGGAATTTCTCCCTCCTGGCGGCGCGAGCGCTCTCCGTGAAGTTCACTGTGAAGTTGAACCTCGGACGGGGGACAAGTGGGGCCTCCCGTGCCAAGCGGCGGGTTCGATGGATAGGGTCCCGAACTAATGGCAGCAGGACGACAGCGGCGCGCGGAAGCCGAGACGTTGGCGGCCCGGTTGAAGCACTGGATGCACCGGGTCCGCACCGGCGTGCGCAGAAGCGCCGTGGACTACTTCCGCGGCGACGGCTCCGACTGGATCGCGCTTGCCTTCCTGTTGCTCACCGTCCCGCTCATCGCCGCCACCACGCTCGCCAACTCGGTGTGGTGCTCACCGGCCGCCCTGGTGCTGCCGATCGTCGCCGGCGGCCTGCTGCTGCGCCCGTCGAGCCTGCTCGGGCTGTACGCGGCGGCGGCCACGGCCCTCATCGTGGAGTCGGTGCGGCTCGGCCCCTACACCGAGGGCCCCTCACGCGTGACGCCCGGCGTGGTCCTGGTCGTCGCGGCATGCGGTTTCTTCGGCCTGCTCATCGCCCAGTTCCGCAGCCGGGTCGGCGTGCCCTGGCGGCGCGGCGGCACCATGCTCTTCGACCTGCGCGAACGCATCCGCGTGCAGAGCAAGCTGCCGAGTCTGCCATCCGGCTGGCACCGCGAGATGGCGCTGCGGCCGGCGGGCGGCCAGTCGTTCTCCGGCGACTTCGTCGTCGCGGCCCGTACCAACGGCGGCCGCACCATGGAGGTCGTCCTCACCGACGTCTCCGGCAAGGGCATGGACGCCGGTTCGCGCGCGCTGCTGCTGTCCGGCGCCTTCGGCGGCCTGCTCGGCTCCCTGCCCCCGCACGCCTTCCTCCCGGCCGCCAACGGCTATCTGCTCCGCCAGGACTGGGACGAGGGTTTCGCGACCTCCATCCACCTGGTCCTCGACCTCGACTCCGGCGACTACGAGCTGTACTCCGCCGGCCACCCGCCGGGCCTCCAACTCAGCGCGGGCAGCGGCCGCTGGGAGGAGAAGGCCGCCGAGGGCCCCCTCCTCGGGGTGTACGACGGCGCCCAGTTCGACCCGGTGAAGGGCTCCCTGCGCCCGGGTGACGTGCTGATGCTCTTCACCGACGGCCTGGTGGAGACCTCCGACCGGGACATCGTCGAGGGCATCGACCGCCTCACCGGCGAGGCCGACCGCTATGTCGCAGGCGGCTTCCAGGGCGCCGCCTGGCACCTGATCGAGGCGGTGGCGAAGGACGTCAACGACGACCGCGCCCTGCTCCTGGTCTGCCGCGAGGGCCCGACGGCCCAGATGGCCCCGCTGTCCTGAGACATCACTCTCCCGAGGCGGAACTCTCCTGAGACATCACTCTCCCGAGGCGGAACTCTCCTGAGACGTAAGGGGACACCATGCTCACCCTGGCCGAGGTCGAGGCCCTCGCCCGCGCCGCCCACGAGGGGCAGACCGACAAGGCGGGCCGGCCCTACGCCGAGCACCTCCAGGCGGTCGCGGAGGGCGTACGCGCGCGGGGCGGCGACGCCGACCAGATCGCGGCCGCCTGGCTGCACGACGCCGTCGAGGACGACGCCCTGTCCGCGGCCTGGCTGGACGGCGCCGCGCTGAGCGACCGCACCAAGGCGGTCGTCCGCTCGGTCACCAAACGGGCGGGGGAGACGCCGGAGGCGTACGCGGGGCGCATCCTGGCCACGCCGGGCGCGCTGCTGGTGAAGGAGGCGGACCTGGCGCACAACGCCGACCCGGCCCGGCTGGCGGTCCTGGACCCGCCGACCCGCACCCGGCTGACCGAGAAGTACACCCACATGCTGGCACTCCTCGGCCTGTCCCCCTGACCGGCCGGACAGGTCCTAGGGCGTGTTTCGAAAGTAGCGTCGTCCGCCCGGAGGGCGGGGCCCGCGGCGTCTGGTGCGGTGCATCGCAAGGCGGAGGG